>NZ_JCANTR010000005.1:0-260449 GCF_059568575.1 Flavisolibacter ginsengiterrae DSM 18136 | reverse complement strand
AGGGTAATGGTTTGATCTGCACCTGCATTAACAACAGGAAGTTGGTTTGTTTGTGGTGCTACAGATTCCTGGAAGAATGCAGGAGCACCTGTTAAAACTACATTATCAATACTTAAAACCGTAGTACTATCAGTTTTGGAAAAATTCCAGTCTTTTTTCTGCACATACCCGGATGGAATAATAGAAGAAGGAAAACTGATCTTTCCAGTCGCCAATTCTGAGAGGTCAGTTGATGTTTTGGCCCACAATACAAATACATAAGAACCATCAGCACCTTTGAAGGCGCCTCCATCCACTGAGGCTGGAAGGCTTAACGCTGCAGTCTTTATTGCATCATATGTTTTACCGTATAAAAGGTCAGAAGTGGTTTTCATTGCTATGCCCTGGTCTGTTGGTGTAGCATTATATGGCTGTTTGTCACCAAAATAATAATAACAACCAAAAGCATCCCAATGGTCAGTTGCTGCATTGACTCCATCTGCAGTACTGAACCAATATGTTTGTTTAATCTGGCCATCCATTTGTGTTTTAACATGTGCTTTGATCATATAATTTCTTTGCACTTCGTTCCCTCCAAATTGGCTGGCATCAGTTTGACGGCTCATCCCGGTTTCTGTACAAATAAATTGTTTGGCAGGATAGTTACTGGCATCATATCCGTAACTATGTAATAATGCATCCATCCTGTTCTTTACCATGAGATGCTTGGCAATGGCAGAATCTGAATGGCGGTAATAGTAAAATCCATCGGCACTTGCTGGTTCACCAGGTTCAGCCCAATTACGTAAAAGAAACTCAGGGTAAGTATGAAAGGAAAGGATATCAAAATAAGCCCCTCCTTTTAAAGGAAATTCACTGGTTACTTTACCCCCATCCGGATTATCACTGTTACGTAATAAAGCATCAAGGAATGATCGATTTCCAATTCCACCTGTACAGACATATGCGCTTGGCTGGTATTTTTTGATTACTTCCCAGCTAATGCGAAGCATGCGGATGTAATATTGAACAGGAGTTCTCAGATTTACAAGATCTTCAGGTGTTGGATCATGGAAAAACCAACTATTAGGATTAGGAGGATTGGCATCACCTAACCAACCACCATCACCATAAGTAAAATCCGGTTCATTCCAGACTTCGTAAAACTTTATATACTTTCCATAGATTTTAACCACTTTATATAAATAGGCTGCAAAAGTATTTTTAGGGTTTACTTCACCATTAATAAATGTTGGCTCATATAATCCTTTAAACACTTTAGCCTTACTATCGGTTCCCGTATAGAAAGCAGTATCCCATTTATTGGCATCTCTTGGACCGCCAATCATAACTGTCGTTTCTGTCGATCCCAACATAGTCAAATGTTCATAGTCACCAAGCAAAGAACTATCACCGTATAATCCAAGGTAATTATCATAGATCTGTGTTCTGAATGCTTTAGCTCCGATTCCTTTCACATTATTTCCTGTGCCCAAATCCATAATTTGTTGAGTGCTCCAGTTTGATCCATACCATCCAGGGTTTAGCCCGTACCCGTATTTTCCATTATATGAATTGAAAGATTCAAAATCATTGGCAGTAGGTACTACTGAACCGGTTTGAATACTACTAACTGTGATGCTAACATCATCCCACGCGGAGGCTCCATTATTATCTTTCACGGTGAGGCGGAATACATAAATTCCTGCTTCAAGCCCGGTTACATTTGTTGAAGCGGTTGAAGGAGTTTCAATAATTGCATTTCCCCCGGTTAGTTTGGTCCAGCTATAGGATGCAATAGAGCCATCAGGGTCCGAACCATTTCCATTCAGCATAACTGAATTCAGGGGAAGTGTAAGTGCTTTATCAACTCCCGCATTAGCTTTTGGTGATTGATTGGGAGCATTTCCTCCAAGGATTTCAAGCCAGTTAATGTTCCAGCCGTTGGTAGACACTGATTGCAATCGAATCGATTGATTGCCAGCAGTTAGACTAATTGAAACTGGTACGGTTTGCCATGCCTGGAATCCTCCGGTAACTGGAACATTTACAGTAGCCAGAATAGCACCACTACTATCTTTTATTTGAAACTGAGATCCGGTATACGGCGTAGCCAGCCTTAAATTGATTGTATAAATACCAGGGGTAGGAACAGAAAAAGTATAATCCATCCAGTCATTCTGATCGATCCAACCAACATCCAAAGTTCCACCTGCATCTGAACACGGTTCGGTTTTTACTCCACTCATTGAGCTCCAGTTCTCAGCCTCTATTTTATAGCTAGGACCGGAATAAGGTTCTGGGTTTACAATAATATTTACATCATCAATAGCCGTAGCTCCCTGGTTATCAGTTACCGTCAAACGGAAAACATAGTTTCCCTGGGCAAGTCCGGAAATTGTTGTTGAAGCTGATGAAGGTGAAGTTATAGTTGCTGCATCTCCAGATATTTTGGTCCAGCTATATGAAGCCACAGTACCATCAGCATCCGAACCAATACCGTTCAATGTGGTAGAATTGGAAGGAAGCGTAATACTTTGATCAGCTCCAGCATTAGCAGAAGGGGGTATGTTGGTTGCTAATGCCGTATTTTTAGAAAACTGCAGCATCCACTCATATATATTCAGGTTATTTTCCCTGAAAGTAGGGTCAAAAGTTTTTGTCCATGCGTCATGACTGTTTACGGGCCATATGGTTTTTTTGGCTATTCCTCCATCATTGGTAATATTGGCCACCCAGTCTTTGGTATAAGAAGAAGGAACAGTTCCATCAAAATCATTATGTGTAGCCCAGACAGGAAGTTTGGCTGAAGCTATAGCCTGGGCTTTACTTTGGTCGGGCCACGAAGCTCCGCAAACAGGTACTATCGCAGCTGCTTTAGTTGGATAAGCCGATGCAAAATCCCATGTTGCCCCTCCACCCATGCTCAATCCTGTTACATAAATACGGTTTTGGTTTACCCTGTAATTATTAATAACATAATTGATAACATCATTTACATCAGATCCTGAAGGCCAGCCTTTAAATTGGGGGGAAATAATAATAAATCCTTGTTGCTGACCATCAACATTGAATGATTTGGGAAAGCCACCATCATTGATCAACCTGGGTAAGGCATACCAGCAGTTCAACAATTTGGGTAAATCTGTTGAGGTGCCATTCCCCAATTCCCCAAGTCCATGAAGGAAAATGATCAGGGGATAGGTTTTGGCATCAGAATTATAGGTGGAAGGAAGATATTCGTAATAACCGCCGGAGTTAGCTGTGGTGGTTATATACTTAGGTGTTTGTACCTGTGCATATGCATTACTTACAATAGTAGCACACAGCACTAACAAGAGTAGAACTCTCTGGCTTTTCATAGTGACTGGATTTTAGGATTTTGGATTGTCCTTGAAAAGCTACCAACATGGTAAATGTTGACCTCTTTTCGTGGACTAAAGTAAAGATAATCGCAATTGAAAACTATAGTAGAAATTCGACATTTTGAAAATAGAAATTAGTAATTCCTCTTAGTATTTACCGGGGATTGTACTAGTTAGATTCGGAGAACATATTATCATTTATTTTCTTTGAGTCTTCTATATAACAGGCCCGGTAATTGGACAATAGGAAGGATTCTTTTTATTTTGTAGTAATTTATGGTCTTTGATTCCTGAATATACTAATGGGTAATAAATTAAAAAGAGTCCTGCATTTTTCTGTATGTTTGAACGCACCCTTAAAAACCTTGTAAAATACCCTTGAAAAAGTACTTTTCATCATACTGGATCCGGTCAGCCTTTTATACTTTCTTACAGCGGTTTTCATTGACCCTTTTTGGCTTTGTTAATTTCCTGATTTTGATCAGGAGTTTATCTAAACCACAAATGGGAGTTTGGGCTTTTTTCCTGGTTGTTACTACCTTATTTGAATCCACTAAATCAAACCTATTAAAGAATGCCCATATTAAATTTGTAGGTAATAATAACAGGGAGAAGACAGCAATAGCCTCTTCTTCACTATTAGTGAATGCCTCCATCAGTATATTATTTATAATTTTTCTATTCTTATTCTCTGGTACTCTAAGTAACTGGTTGCATACAGGAAAAGAACTCGAGGATATGTTACGATGGTTTACTCCTGGAATGTTAGCCCTTATTTACTTTTCACATTTTGAAGCGGTTTCTCAATCCCATCTTGATTTCAAGTCCGTTTTTGCAGGCTATTTTGCAAGGCAGGTATTATTCTTTGCTTTGGTGGTGGGGCACCAGTTATTAAAGATTCCTTTTTCCCTGGTACATCTTGCCATTTACCAGTCGGTAAGTATTGTTTTGGGCGCTATTGTACTTTTCCTGTTTGGTAGAAAACATCTTTTATACAGTTTTAATCCTACCATGGAATGGATTAAAAAACTTCTTGGTTTTGGGGGGTATATTTTCGGAATAGGAATCACTTCCAGTATATTTTCCAACCTAGACCAATTAATGATAGCTAGATTTACATCCAGCAAAAGTATGGTAGCCAGCTATAATGCCGCCACACGCATTAGTGGCCTTGTAGAAATACCTTCTTATTCTGCTGCAGAAATATTACTTCCAAAGGTTTCCCAGGTAGATCTTAGAGAAGGCCCTCAACAGGTAAAATATATGTACGAACGTATGGTTGGCATTCTCTTATGTCTGACCACTCCCGCAGCCCTTTTTATTATCATTTTTCCGCACTTTGTCGTTACGCTGATTGCAGGAGCCCAATATGCTGATTCTTCTTTTATTCTGCAGATGTATATGCTTTCCGGGTTAGTAAAGCCTATTCAAAACCAGGCGGCCAATATTTTATTGTATATCGGAAAGGCAAGGTTATGCTTTCTTTTAAACATATTATTTGTTGGTATCAATGCAGGGTTGAATTATATATGCTTTATACAATTCGGACCTTATGGTGCTGCCATAGGAAATGTTATAGGTTGTGTATTAGGTACTATAGTCTGGTATAACATTCTGAAGAAAAGTATTGGTGTAAATTTTAATAATATCTGGAAATATATACTTGATACCATTAAAACCATCATGGAAAAATTGGCAATATTGTTTAAAGCAAAACAGGTTCAGTTGTAAATTCCGGATCATTTTACTTTGCTCCCTATAAACCGTATATTTCACAGGTCATTAAAACCCATAATAGTTAGATTCAGATAATGTCCTCGATCAAAGAAAAAATAAAAGCCAATAAAAGATTAAAGGGATTTGTTCACTGGCTTATCGTCCCTCCCTACCAGGCCAGGCCACGGAAGTGGGTCAGCTGGTTTGTTAATCCTTTTTATCATAAGAGGGGGCAGCATTCAGTGGTAAGAAGAAGTACCCGTATGGACGTTTTGCCATTTAACAGGTTTGAACTGGGAAGCCTTTCTACCATTGAAGATTTCTGTACTATAAACAATGGTGTGGGTGATGTGATCATTGGTAACGAAACAAGGATTGGTATGGGTAATGTTATTATTGGACCAGTTACTATTGGTAACTCAGTAATTTTTGCACAGAACATTGTAATGAGTGGCTTGAATCACAGTTATGAAGATGTAACTCTGCCTATAGATAAACAAAAGGTTACTACCGCTCCCATTATTGTAGAAGATGAATGCTGGATCGGGGCTAATGCTGTAATAACGGCCGGTGTCACAATAGGCAAGCATAGTGTAGTGGCGGCAGGTGCTGTTGTAACAAAAGATATCCCTCCTTTCTCTGTTGCTGTAGGTAATCCGGCCAGGGTAATTAAGCAATACGATTTTGATAAGAAAGAATGGATAAGAGTCTCTTAATATTTCATGCCTGTCATACTATTCGGCAGGTAATTAATCATTGTATATGCGGATAGGAATAGAAGCGCAGCGCATTTTCAGGCCCAAAAAACACGGCATGGATGTGGTGGCTATCGAATTGATCAAAAATCTCCAGCAACTGGACTACAAGAATGAATATGTAGTATTTAGTAGAAAAGGCATTGAGGATAATACAATACTTGAAACAAGCAACTTCAGACTTGATAAATTTTCGGCTTTCACCTATGCTGATTGGGAGCAAATTCAATTACCACGAAAAATCAAAAACCAAAAGATCGATATTTTACATTGCACTGCCAATACAGCTCCTTTAGGATCTTCAGTTACCTTATTACTTACACTTCATGACATAATCTACCTGGAAAATGTGGATTTTAAAGGAACTGCTTATCAAAACCTTGGCAATCTTTATCGAAGATGGCTGGTACCTAAAATTGTAAATAAGGCTTCACTCATTCTAACTGTTTCTGAATTTGAAAAAGAAAATATTCTAAAACGGATGCCTTCAACTGAGGGGAAAGTAGAGGTATTATACAATGGGGTTAGTCCACAGTTCAATGCAGATTACAGTCAAAAACTGGTGGAAGATTTTAGAAAAGAATTTAACCTGCCTCCTCAGTTTATTATGTTTCTTGGCAACACTGCACCCAAGAAGAACACCCTGAATGTCATAAAGGCTTATGTTGATCTATGTATAACACATGGAAATAAAATTCCACTGGTTTTACTTGATTATAAAAAGGAAATGGTGATCAAGGTTCTGCAGGAATTAAGGCAGCCCGAACTCATTAATAGCTTTATATTTCCTGGTTATGTACCTCACCAAAAGATACCGTTGATGTATAATGCCGCAACTCTTTTTTTATATCCTTCTTTACGTGAAAGTTTTGGCTTACCTATTTTAGAAGCTATGGCTTGTGGCACCCCTGTTATTACTTCAACTACTTCTTCCATGCCCGAAATAGCTGGGGATGCAGCCTTGTTGGTAGATCCATTCCAACCTGGTGAATTGACAGCCGCTATGCACAAGGCATTAAAAAATAATGATTTGTTGGAAGATCTAAGATCAAGGGGGTTGAAAAGAGCAGCATCATTTACATGGAAGGCTTCAGCAGAAAAATTGTTGAAGGTCTATGAATCAATTAGAAATTTCACAACAAAAGGCAGTCGATAATATGTTTATTAAGCACAATTACAATGGTCTGTAAACCTGCCATTGTGTTACACCAGGTCAGCCTTTCTTTTCTTCACATTGAATTGCGAATTGATAAACTGTTTCAACTCATTGTCCGTTTTTGCATGAAATATCCTGGCTCCGGAAAGTTTAGGATACAATGTATTAAAGCAGTTGAAGGTATGTTCAGGTCCTTGTTTTGAAAGAATCACATTGGTTCCTTTGAAATAGCTGGCCAAAACCGAAGTACCTCCGTGAGTTGAAATAAAGTTTTCGCAGTTGGCATAGACCATTAATTGTAAATGATTAAAGTTCCTGGCTCCGCCTCTGTTCTCCTTATATAGATCATCCATTAAAACAACCTCCGGATGATTGGCCCTTATCCACTCGATTTCATTCAACTCGTAAATATCACTGTTGTCCATTGTGATTTGCTTGGGCCCCGGCCTGTTGTAAATGATGGTGTAGGAATCCTTCAGGTTTTGAAAAATGTAATCAAGCATTTCTATGCTTAAAAAAGAAATAGGAGGTCCGTCCCACTCTTTGTTAAACCTGTTTGCTACAATAAGGGTAGGTTTTTTGTAAACATAAATATCATTCTTATAAACCTCTTTTAAAGGAACCGGTAACCATTTTTTCATATCATAGTCATGGCTGTATAAAACCCGGGGCACTTCGTAATTGAAATTGCCTTCATTAGTCCTTACATCATATACTTCTTGATGATCTGGTGAAAAATAATAAAATTCAGAAGTAAAAGTGGAAGATAAAGTTGATTTAAGTGTTCCATTTTTATAATGCCAATAAGCAAATGGTAATACAAATTGCAACTCAGGACCAAATTCACCACAATAAGAGATGGTCTTGTACTTTTTCTTTGTGATATAATCTTTAACTACATATTTCCATTGGGCTAATTCACAATGATAAGTATCCCGGATAAAATAACGGAGGTTAGAGTCAATTTTTTTATACCGGTTATGTATATAAAGTCCAAAAACTTTATTTAGTAATTTTGTAAACATGGTTGACTATTAAGTTAAAACAAATGTTTTACCCATAAGCGTCTTAATGGGATTAAGTTTTATTAAAAAGCTATGCATTCATCATTATCTCTTCGAATGCAGCAGCCCGGCTTTCCCAGGTATGCTGGCCTGCCAGTTGAATACGAGCCTGTCTCAGAAATTCAGTATCATTATCCAATGCTTGCTGAATACTCATTGAAAATTCTTCGGCTGTTGAACAGTAAGGCACTAATTCTCCTGTAAAATTCTTTAGATCCATATTAAAGTCTGTTGCAACAACAGGTTTACCCGAACCAAGGTATTCAAACAATTTCATAGGGAAAACGGTAGCACTATCCTCATACTTACGAAAAGGGATGATAGCTACATCGAAGGTTTTTAAAACATTTGGCAGATTGGAATAAGGTATGCGACCTATGAAATGAATGTTATCTATTGTATTGATATATTCAGGTACATATTCTTTTTCAACAGGTCCTGCAAATACAAAGCTTTTGTCCTGGTTCATCAATGCGATTTCTCTCAGCATTGCATAATCAATGCGCTTTTCAATATTGCCAAAATATCCTATGATTGGCTTCTTAAAACGGGCAAGTCCTTCATATTCAGGAAGGTTTTTGTCTGTAGCCAGTATGCTATGCTTAATGTCTGCAGCGTTTGATACAAAAAAAGTTTTGGGATGAACTTTTTTCTTTTCATCACGAAGCTTTTGACTGGTACAAACCACCAGGTCACTATCTTTTACCAGGATATCTTCTGAAACTACACCATGCTTGGCATCATATGGCATGATAACCGGGTCAATGCAATGGTAGATCTTAAGCGAAGGCTTTATATTCAAGTATTGAGTAACGTTTGGATAATGAAATACCCAGGAATTTATAAAAATATAGTCTTTTATATTTTTCCTGGACAAGATAGTATTGATCCTATCCGCAATTTTTTTATCGTTTAGCTTTAAAAGTTTTCTGTAAATCTTTCCTTCCGGTAAAAAATGGAGCGAATAAAGGGGTGGAACTATCAGAATATTAAGGTTGGGGATAGAAGTTTGGATGACTCCATCATTTCTTCCTTCAAAAGCGTCCTTTCTTACTTTATATGCTTCTGTATTCTTAAGCCTCATAGCATCCCTTGTTGTAAAGGGATAATCTATATAATAAACTGTATGATTGTTTTTTGCAAATTCCTTTGCCAGGATAAAACTTACAGATTCATATAAGTGATCAAATCTGCCATATCCAAAAAGGAAAATTGTTTTATTTTTTGCCTGCATAGGGTGATTTCGAATTATGAAAGAATGAATTCATTTCCTGTATTTCAAATCAGCTGCAATACTTGCAGCATTTAGACTATAGCAATTGTTGAGCCTGCTTTTTACGGCAGTCCGAACAAACTATAGATCAATAAAAATACAAAGCAAAATTAAACATCACTCTTTTGCAACAAGGCTGCAGGAGTCTTAGCCATAATCCAGAAGTCGTACAGAATGTTGGCCTGCCGTGCATAAGAAATATCAAGACTTATTCTTTCATCTATAGACATTTCTGCTTTTCCACGCTTTTTAATCTGCCACAATCCGGTAATACCTGCAGGAGCCATGAATCGCTCAACAAATTCATTAGTGGTTAGTGTTGCTGCTTCATAAAGTGGTAAAGGTCTGTTACCAACCAGCGACATATCACCTTTTAAAACATTAAAAAGCTGAGGCAATTCATCAAGACTGGAATTGCGAAGGAATTTACCAACTTTAGTGATACGAGGGTCATTAGCAATTTTAAAGAACTTAGCACCATTAGAGGCCTGGCCATATTGATTCAGGTGGGCTAATGCCTCGATCTTTTTATCGGCATTTACGACCATGGTCCTGAACTTATAAAATTTAAATATTTTAAAGCCCCTTCCAGCTCTTTTTGCTGCATAAAATATAGGTCCTTTGGACTCTAATCTTATTACCAGGGCGATCAAGGCAAAAATAGGCAGGGCTATAATCAACAAAATAGAAGAGATCAATACATCCAGAATTCTTTTAAATAAAGAGTATTCTGGTTTCACACATTCTTCTTTCTGGTTTAAAGCCATATTATATTCCTTGGCTTGCTTCAGGAAAGAGATCTTACTGGAAAGATCAAACTGCCAGTTGGAAAGATCTATTACATCATCAACCATATTAGTGTAAAAGCCCAATTCTTCTTTTGGAAGCTGGCATTCATTATATAATACAGGTATAGAGTTATAGCCCTTGCCCAACGACCTGATAAAGCAATCAAAATTTTTCAATTCAGCAGCATTATAAGGCACATCCAGTATTATTACATCAACTGTTTGTTCATTAAAATTTTCTGATTTAATCAATTTTTTGGCGTTTTCCAGGTTCTCAGCAATAACTCCGGAAATGGTTGTATTTAATAAAAACTTAATGGAAGTATCATCCTTGCCAACATATAGGAAAAAAAGAGGGCTTTTTTCGTTAGTTATGGTAGCTACTCTTAAATACTTTCTGGTTTCATTTTGCGATGCCTTATTTAATAGATCTGCTTGCATTGTTTCTGGTTTTAGGGTTTGGGTTATTGATAACAGGATTAAACATTACTCAACATGGTCTCTGTTGTGAGGTTTTTAATAGCTGCAATCAAGTCCACCGGATTAAAGGGTTTGAAAAATATCTCGTCTAATTCAAATTCATATGACTTCTGCTTTACCGAATCATTATTTTCTGTAGCTAATACAATTACAGGTATTTTATATAACCTGCTGCTTTTTATATGCTGTATCAATTCCCAACTTTGTTGGGGTTGAAAATCCACATCTACGATAAGGGCACCAATTTGCTTATTTACTTTCAATTGGTGGTTAGCCTGGAAAACGTCTGTTACGGGTACAAAGCGATATTCTTTCTCAAAAATCGTCTGTAACAGGTAGTTCATGGCTTTATTGCCATTTACACTTAAAATACTTTTGCTCATAGTACAATAGGGTTGATTAGAATCTCACATTATCGGGGTACAGGTCTTACTGAACTATGGCAATTCAAGGCATTGGAATTTTTATGGCATTTAGCCAGGACAGGGTTTGGATCGGATAACAAGCTATCTGGAAATTTCAATAAGGATTCTTGAACGCGGTTTGCTCAAGCAGTATTGAAGACGGTTGATCAAAGGTATTATGAGACCGGGTGGTCGCTGGATAGAAATATAGGATTTCTCTTAATGATCTAAAAGTATAATTTTTATATGGTACATACAATTTTTTTTAGGGTCACAATTAATAATTATTAATATTTCAAAAACCAAGCCATCAGTAGATTTCTAAAAATTGTGGAATCTCTTGTGCCTGACTTCTTTAATATACCATAATTTATACCATATATACTTTTAACCCTGGTACATGTAGTGAATGGCAAAACTAATTACGTTCAGTAGAAGCGCATAAACTACCATTCCTTTAAAAAGCCATTTGGGAATAGAAACCGCACCCAATGCAGTAAGAACAAATAATAATGGAAGAAAATCCAGCGTAAACCTGCTGGTATTTACTTGTTCAAGGCCGTTATTATGATAAAATAATTGTCCTGTTAATATTATAACGACCGTTATCCATGCACCAATCTTGAGGAATTTTGGCCATTGAGCCTTTAAACTTGCCACTAAAAAAGGGCTGGCCGCTAAAACTGAGGTACCCCAAAGATCCATATCCTTAATATTGAGGTAAGTTTTACCCTGAAAATCAATATTGAAGCCCTTGATCAATACGGAATATAGGTTGAAAAGAAAATATCTTATATTAAAGACTCCAAATTGATCTACCCTTTCTTTTAATACCCCTATGAAAATGATATGGTCATAGCCAGTATCAAAAACATTTCCGAAGCGCTCATAATTATAGGCCATGTATATAACTATGAATAAACCAATCGGGCTGAGAAGTTCTAAAACTGTTCTCCATTGCAGTTTTGACCTCTTTTCCTGGTTTATATAAAGCATATAGATCAATGCAAATACAACATAAAATATAGTGAATTGGCGGGTAAGGAAGGTGCAGCCAATAAAAATGCCTGCTAGCCACCATCTTTTTTTTCCTAAAAGTTCATTGATCAATAAAAATTGAAACAGTATGGATATGATATGGGCAAATGCATACACATGATGGCTGGTAAAAAGGGCAAACCAATAGCCTGTACCAAAAATAAACGCAAGTAACAACCAGTTAATAAAAGACTGGGGTATCTGGAGTCTAACCAGGATTTTATATAACAAGTAAAGATTTATACAGGAAATTAAAGTGGCAATGGCTACTGTATTTACCTGGCTTGCACCAAAAATGGCCACAAAGGGCAATAATATTATTGACGGCAAGGGAGGATAAGGCAGGTAATAATTATTTCCATAATGTACCATATCACCATAATAGGCCATTTTAGGAAGAGACAATTTGCCATGTAACAATGATTCGGCAAAAAGAGTATAACCGTTGTTCAATCCATTATTCTGGTAGAAATTAATAATGGCAGGTATCTGTAGTATGATGAAGGCGATGAAATAAATACCCCAATCTTGTTTCGTAGGGGACTCAAAGCGGGAAAGCCTTCTGATTCGATCTATCATCAGTTGAAAGGTAATTATCAAAATTGTACTCTAATAGTTTTTAATGGGTAAAGTGCAAATGTATCGTTCAAAATGAATGGGTGATACCAAACTCAATGTAACGTACCGGTATTCAATATATAAAATCTATTCCCAGCCCTGTCTTCAGTCAAAAATATGATTTATAAATGCCTGTTTAGATATGTAAATAGCGATAGTATTATTAAAGAAACTTAGATAACATTGATTCTTTAGCAGAATAAACTAGTCTGGAATTGCCAGGTTTTAATCGCTGAAATACAAAAGTTGCCAGCAACAGGATGCTTACCAGTATTCCTATCGCCGGCAACTGGGGAATATTTTTAAGGAAATATCCGGATGCCAGGATGAACCCGTGTAATAAACAAATGGTCCTGGATGTAAAGCTATGGCTCCAGCCATTATTTGTCAGTAAGTGATGAATATGATTTTTGTCCGGTGAAAAAGGGGATCTGCCCTGCCAGGTCCTTATGGCAAATACCCTTAAGGTGTCAAATACTGGTATCGCCACAATTCCAAGGGCAAATACAGGTGCATTGACAATAATACTTTCAGTATATAAACCCGAGTTAATCTTGATGATCTGTACAGAAAGCACTGCCACAACAAATCCCAATACCAATGAGCCGGTGTCGCCCATGAAAATGCGTGCAGGGTTAAAATTATAATACAAAAAGCCCAGTAAGCCCCCGCCTAAAGCAAAAGCTATTATAGCGTTATTTCCGTCTTTGCACAAAGTGAGGATGATGCCAAGAATGATAAGGCTCATGAATCCAAGCCCACCTGCCAGTCCATCTATGCCATCTATCAGGTTAAAAGCATTGGTGATTCCTGTAATGGTAATGATAGTAATAGAATATTGAGCTGCCAGTGGCAATTGTTCAATTCCAAAAAGCCCATTAAAACTTTCGATTCTTATTCCACTAAAAGCTATCAAAGAAGCCACTGCAGCCTGTATGGCCAGTTTATAGCGTGCAGGCATGTTTCTAAGATCATCCATGATGCCTACGGCAAAAAGGGTGCATATGGAAAAGAAAAAGGAAATGGTCAGGATGTCGTTGGTGAACCGGTACCATAGCAGGCAGGCAATTACCAGGCTGGTAAAACTCGCTATGCCTCCCATAGTTGGTATGGGCGTACTATGCTCTTTTCTGTCATCGGGTACATCAAAAAGGTGGAAACGATTAACGACCCTGATCAGTGGTGGCATGACCAGCATAGCAATGATGAACGCAGTGACAAACGCCAGGATGCTGAATTTAAATGCAGAAAAGTTGAGGTTGATTTCGTTTAGCAGTTGCAGCATAGCAGATATTGGTTTCGGAAAAATAGGGATTTATACTTATTAAAGCAATAATCTTTTGGTTATACCTGGATAGTTTTCTGGTAATTCTGGTAGGGTAGAACTTCCTTAAAACTATAAAACTGGATAAAGATCAATTGCTGGTTGTACTTCGCGTTCCGGCGGGTTCATAGCCAATTTGTGCCTGATTGCACCATCTTCCATTCGTATTCTATACATCAGCCATAGATAAGCCGAGGATATCCCGACTCTATAAGAGTTGGCTTATCCTCGGCTTATCCTGTACCAAATTTGGTTTTTCCTATACGTCAATTAGCGAGTACAACTATATTTAAAGCGAAGTATCTATAAACAATACGTATCGAAATTGGAATTTGGTATGGGGTTGACCGGGTGTCAGGTTGATGTATAGCCCGGAAAAAATATTTAGTCTAAAACTTTTTAAGGTTATCATTCCCCCATCACGGATAGGTTCAGACTACATTATACATCCTTTCTTTGCAGTCATTTATAGCTGTAATGTTTTCTTTTTGATTTTGCTTTAACATGGGATCATATAATGTTTACTTTATAAAATCCCTAAGTCGCTATTTTTGTCTAAACCCCTTCGGATAGCCATTCTTACAAACATATTAGCACAACCCATAGAGTACCTTAAAGGCGTTGGCCCTTTGAAAGCAGATATGCTAAAAAAGGAATTGGGCATTTTTACCTACGGAGACCTTTTGAACTTCTTTCCCTACCGGCATATTGATAAAACACGCATCACACGCATATCAGATCTTACACCTTCAGTGGACTTTGCGCAGGTGCAGGGCAAACTCTGGTATTTTGAAATGGCCGGGGAACGCAGCGGGAGGAGGCTTACAGCATTTCTTACCGATGAAACCGGGGTGTTGGAACTTACCTGGTTCAAAAATGTAAGCTGGATAGAAAAGAACCTGAAGCAAAATGAATTATATAATGTCTTTGGCAGGATCAGCTTTTTTATGGGCAAGCCCCAGATCGTGCATCCTGAAATGGAAATGGTGAAAAACCTCAGTACTTCCACTAAGGATTTCCTGGAGCCTGTTTACTCCACCACGGAGAAGTTAAAGGCCAAGGGATTGAGCGGGCGCCAAATAGGAAAATTGACAACTGCTTTATTTTCATTACTTACAGAATCTGCCATCCCTGAAAACCTTCCCCAGGCATTGACTAGCAAATTGAAGTTGATGCCGCGGTACCAGGCGATGAGGCAAATACATTTTCCGAGTTCGATTCCCTTGTACGAACAGGCTTTAAGAAGGTTAAAATTCGAAGAGTTTTTTATTACCCAGCTACGCCTGGCAAAGGTTCGTTCTGACAGGCACCGGAAGTCGAAGGGAGTGATCTTTGAAAAAGTAGGGGAACTTTTTAATACTTTTTATAAAGAGCATTTGCCTTTTTCCCTGACGGGTGCTCAAAAAAGGGTGATTAAAGAAATACGTAACGATACGGGCAGTGGTCACCAGATGAACAGGTTATTGCAGGGAGATGTGGGAAGTGGAAAAACCATTGTGGCTCTCCTTATTATGTTGCTGGCTGTAGACAATAGCTATCAGGCCTGTTTAATGGCCCCTACAGAAATACTTGCTCAGCAACATTTTACCTCAATAAGCTCTTTATTGAAAGAACTACCGGTGGGGGTACAGCTACTTACAGGCTCAACTCCTGCCCGTGAACGAAAGTATATTTTAAAAGAACTGGCAGAAGGAACCCTTAGTATCCTTGTCGGCACTCATGCCCTGATAGAAGAAGTTGTCCAATTTAAAAACCTTGGTTTTGCTGTAATTGATGAACAGCACCGGTTTGGTGTTGCTCAAAGAGCATCCCTATGGAAAAAAGCGCCTATACCGCCGCATATATTAGTGATGACGGCAACACCCATTCCCCGTACGCTGGCCATGACTGCTTTTGGAGACCTGGATTACAGTATTATGGATGAATTACCACCAGGGCGGCAACCTATTACCACAGTTCATCGTTATGATAGTTACAGGACTAAGGTGATGGATTTCATAAGGGGAGAAATAGATTCAGGCCGCCAGGTTTATATAATCTTCCCGCTTATTGAAGAAAGTTCCAAACTGGATTATGAAAACCTGATGAGTGGGTATGAAAACGTAAAAGCTTTTTTTCCCGAGCCGCGTTACTGGATAAGTATGGTACATGGTCGTCAGCCCTCTGACCAGAAAGAAACGAATATGAAACGTTTTGTTTCGGGTGATACACAGATCATGGTAAGTACAACGGTAATTGAAGTGGGTGTAAATGTCCCCAATGCAACAGTGATGGTCATTGAAAATGCGGAAAAGTTTGGCTTGTCGCAATTGCACCAGTTAAGAGGCCGGGTGGGTCGAGGTGCTGAAAAGAGCTACTGTATCTTATTGACATCGTCCCAGCTTGGAACAGAGGCTAAAGAAAGGATCAGGATCATGACCACTACCAACAATGGTTTTGAAATTGCAGAAAAAGATCTGGAGCTGCGTGGTCCGGGAGAAATAGAAGGAACCAAACAAAGTGGTGTATTAAACTTTAAGCTGGCAGACCTTGTCAAAGATAAACTGATACTGGAAGCTGCCAAGAAGGTAGCAGAGCAGCTCATAGAAAATGATCCGGAATTAGAAGACCCCGCCAATCAACCTCTGAAGAACTATTTACTGTCACTTCATGGTAAAACTCCCTGGAGCAGAATTTCTTAACAGGGTGTTTACACAACAATTTTGATGAATATTAGTTAACTTAGAAAAGATTGAACCCTAAAAGCTACATACTTCTTCTGCTATCCACCCTTCTTGCTATTTCCTGCTTTAGCCAGAATATTGAATTTATTGAAAATAAGGGCCAATGGGATAAGAAAGTTTTATTCATGGGCAAGGTGTCTGCAGGTGCTTTTTTTGTACACAAGGATGGTTTTACTGTATTGCAAAACAATGCTTCAGACTGGGAACAGCTTCATGAATTTACGCACAACAGGGGTGCTAATGAAACAAACAGGGATGCAGCACGAAACCTTGTTTTACGTTCGCATGCCTATACCGTCAATTTTGAAGGTGCCAATCCCCAGGCCAGGGTGCTACCAGATAAGGAATTGATCACTGTCAGTAATTATTTTTTGGGCAATGATCCCTCCAAGTGGGCTACTAACTGTAAAACCTACCAGGGTATTACAGTGAAAGATATTTATCCAAATATTGATGTAAGGTACTATTCTGACAATGGAACAATGAAGTATGATCTCATTGTAAATCCAGGTGGAAATGTGGCCAACATTGCTTTGAAGTATAATGGCGTCAATCAACTAAAGATCAAAAATAAAGAGTTGATCATTGGCACGTCCGTTGGTGACCTTAAAGAATTGTCTCCCTATAGCTTTCAATACAAACAGAATGGTAAGGCTGAAGTAGGCGCTAAATATTCTTTAAAGAACAATACGGTCCGGTTCAATATAAAGGACTATGATCCAACCACTACACTTATTATAGATCCTACACTGATATTTTGTTCATTTACGGGAAGTGCTGCGGACAATTGGGGTTTTACGGCTACCTATGGTCCTGATGGAAGTATGTTTGGAGGAGGTATCGTATTCTCCCAGGGGTTTCCTGTTTCGCCAGGTGCTTACGATACAGATTTTGGTAATGGAGGATCTTGTTTTGGAAACAATGGTTTTGACATTGGAATAATAAAGCTTTCCCCCGATGGGACAACAAGATTGTATGCCACCTACCTTGGCGGTAGTGGAAATGAAATGCCCCAAAGCCTGATAACAGATAGCAGGGGAGAACTGATCATTGCTGGAAGAACTGATTCACCGCTTCCTGGAGCAGGAGGCACATCCTATCCCACTACGGTACCTGTATTTGGACCTGGTGGCTCATGGGACATCATTATAACCAAGCTGAATGCAGCCGGTAATGGTCTTGTGGGTTCGGCCCGGATAGGTGGGAGTGGGGAAGACGGAGCTAATATTTCAGCATGTGGAGGTGGGGCCCGTTCCCTTCAACAAAATTATGGAGATGAAGGTCGCAGTGAGGTTAACCTTGACAACGCTGGTAATATTTACCTCGCTTCCTGCACACGTTCAGACAATTTTAAGGTGCAGGGTGGATTTCAATCTTCTTCAGGAGGCAGCCAGGACGGCGTAGTGATCAAGTTCACTCCCGATCTTTCTAATTTATTGTTCAGCACTTATTTGGGAGGAAGTGGCGATGATGCCGCCTATGTTATATCTATAGATCCTATTACCAGTAATATTTATGTAGCCGGGGGAACCTTAAGTAATAATGGATTTGGTTCTACCTCGGGTAGTATCAGCCCTTCCAATAATGGAGGTATTGATGGTTTTGTTTCAGAGATCAGTAATGATGGATCAACCCTGATCCGGAGTACATTTTTAGGAACCAGCGGCGATGACCAGGTGTACGGATTAAAATTTGACAAGTTTGGATTTCCTTATGTGATGGGGCAAACCACTGGCAAATGGCCTGTTCTAAATGCAGGATGGAGCCAGGCAAATGGCAAGCAGTTCATTGCTAAATTGAAAAAGGACCTTTCCGGTTATGTGTATTCTACCACCTTCGGAAAGGGTGATGCTTTTCCTGATATTTCACCTGTGGCTTTCCTTGTGGATCGTTGTGAGAATGTTTACGTCTCCGGTTGGGGAGGCCTTGTAGATACCAGGTATAAGAGTTCGGGTGCACAAGGCTTACCTGTGACACCGGATGCCATCAAAAGTTCTCCTGACATCAATACTGCTAACCACCTGGGACAGGATTTTTACTTTTTTGTTTTAAAGAAGGATGCGGCTGCCCAGTTATATGGAAGCTTTTTTGGACAAAATGCACCGGGTTCTATAGGTGACCACGTTGATGGAGGCACCAGCCGTTTTGACCAGAATGGGGTGATCTACCAGGCTATATGTGCCAACTGTGGCAATAACCTGCCTTTCCCTACCACGCCTGGTGCCTGGTCTGCTACTAAACCCTCGAGTGCAAATTGCAACCTTGCTATGGTGAAGATCTCATTTGAGTTTTCCGGCGTCCGTTCAGGCATCCAATCTTATATTAATGGAGTTCCAAGGGATACTGCAGGTTGTGTGCCTCTGACCGTTGACTTTACTGATACGGCCCAATTGGCAGTGAGTTATGAATGGAATTTTGGTGATGGTAGCCCGCAAGTAACCTCTACCACGCCGGGACTTAGTCACACTTACAATGCTGTAGGCGTTTACAGGGTAATGCTGGTGGCCATAGATTCAACAACCTGTAACATCAGGGACACCTCCTACTTGAATATTAAAGTAGGTGACCTTAAAGCTTTACTGGATTTTAATTCCAAAAAACTAGACCCATGTACGGCATTTAAATACCAGTTTGATAATCTATCAGTAGCTCCTCCTTCGGCACCTTTTACCGGTAATACCTTTACCTGGGATTTTGGAGATAATACGCCAAGGATCAAAGCAGGAACAGGCCAGGTATTTCATACCTATGCAGCTCCCGGTACCTATACAGTAAAACTCATCCTGAGTGATGATAATTATTGTAATTCTCCGGATAGCGTGGTGAAACAAATACGCGTCGCAGCTTTGGTAAAGGCAGATTTTGAGACCCCGGCTACTGGCTGTGCTCCGTATGAAGCAAGCTTTAATAATATATCAGCCGGAGGCTCTCAATTTACCTGGGATTTTGGTGACGGTGGTACATCTACCGATGTAAGCCCAACGCATTTATATCCTAATCCTGACACCTATACCATATCCCTTACAGCTATAGATTCGGCTACCTGTAACATTACTGATACCAAAACATCAAGCATCACCATTTATGCGAATCCAACGGCTGACTTTACGGCAACGCCTCAGCCACCGGTAGTAAATACACCTATCTCATTCACAAACCTTTCAAGTGCGGATGCAGTTCGTTTCAAATGGCTGTTTGGTGATGGAGATTCCTTATTGACCACAACCAGGTCAATCATTCAACATGAATACAATGCAACCAATACCTACCATGCTTGTCTTATAGCATATAATGTGGCAGGTTGTTCAGATACTATTTGCAAGGACGTCAGCACGCTCATAGAGCCCGCACTGGATGTGCCCAATGCCTTTACGCCTAATAGCGGAGATGTGAACAGCAAGGTTTTCGCCCGTGGCTTTGGAATTGCAAAGATGAAGTTTACAATATGGGCCCGTTGGGGTGAAAAGGTTTTTGAAACCAATGATAAACACATTGGCTGGGATGGCCGCTTCAATGGTAAACTGCTCCCTATGGATGTATATGCTTATACTATTGAGGCCGAGTTTTCTGATGGGACCAAGACGAGCAGGAAAGGGGATATAACATTGATCAGGTAACTGTACAAGTTCAAATTCGAAAATGTGCAAATGAAACATATTATTTACATATGGAGCCTTTTGATCAGCGCATTGTTTTTTGCCCCCAAGACATTTGCCCAGGATCTTCATTTTTCTCAGTTCTTTAATTCACCCTTAACGACCAATCCTGCTAATACGGGATTTATTCCTGATGGAGATTACCGCCTCGGTATCAATTACCGGGACCAATGGTCAACGATCATGTCAGTGCCCTATAAGACCATGAGTGCTTTTGGAGACGTTCAGCTAATGAAGAACAAGTTTGAAAATGGATGGATTGGTTTGGGTGGCGTTATATTAAGAGATGTAGCAGGTAGCGGCAATCTTACCTCTACAAAGTTATATGGTTCAGTAGCGTATCACCAGTTGCTGGGGTATTCCAGTTTGTTAAGTCTTGGATTTAATGTAGGTATGTCCAATAAACAAATCAATGTTGCCAATCTTAAATTCCCGGACCAGTTTGATGGAAAATTCTTCGATAGCAAACTGCCCACCAGTGTTTCCCTTGACAATAACAATATCAGTTACCTGGATATGCAAGTTGGAATGAACTATGCCTATTTCCCCACGCCAAGCGTGTATGTCAACACGGGCTTTTCGGTACATCACGTAAACCGCCCCCACGAATCATTCTTTTCAACTGAGGCAACAGGGGTTGACAACCGGGTGCCTATGCGGTATATAGGATTTTTAAATGGAAGCTTTAAGTTGAACGACCAGGTTATACTGAATCCAAATATTTATTACACCCGCCAATCAAATGTATCTGAACTGGTAGGGGGAATGAATGCCCACTACAATTTATCAGGTGATGGAGAATATCTTTTAATTGCCGGTGCATATTACAGGCATAAGGAAGCTATTATTCCTTTGGTGGGATTAGGATTTAAGGATTATACTTTCACTTTTACCTACGATGCCACTATTTCTTCTTTGAAGAACTTCAATAATTCCCGGGGAGCTTTTGAGTTCTCATTGATAAAGCAAGGAGTAATAACCCCTGGTGGCCAGAAAGTAACACCTTGCCCGACATTTAAGACTTATTAACAGCTACCTGCTACAGTTTATTGACGTCTTCATCTTTAGAAGCTTTGTAATACCTCAGCGGCCTTTATACCAGTTTCTGAGGGTTCTTTTCATGCTACGTGCCTGTAGTTGGGATTTTTGCTTTTAGTTTTGCATGTTTTAAACGATTTTTACAGCAATTATTTCAGGTTCATGTATACTGTTGATAGAACACCCGCTGCGATAGTTCACCTTGAGCAGTTCAGAAATATCGTCGGCGCCCCCTATGTTTTTGTAGATGAGGAAGTATTACATCATTACGCTTCCGATGAAACTGAAGACCTTCATTTTTTGCCCGACGTAGTCATTAAGCCAGCCAATGCGGAAGAGATAAGCCAGCTTTTAAGGCTATGCAATGAATTCAGGATTCCCGTTACGCCCCGTGGGGCAGGTACCGGCCTCAGTGGTGGAGCGCTGCCAAATTTTGGTGGTGTGCTGCTTTCCATAGAAAGATTAAATAAGATCATTTTAATTGATGAGCGTAACCTACAAGTGATCACTGAGCCCGGGGTAATAACGGAGGTGCTGCAGGATGCCGTAAAAGAAAGAGGGCTGTTTTATCCTCCTGATCCAAGCAGCAGGGGGTCCTGCATGATAGGGGGAAATATTGCAGAGAACAGCGGTGGACCCAAGGCTGTGAAATATGGTGTGGTCAAAGATTATGTATTGAACCTGGAAGTGGTTTTGCCTACAGGGGAGATCATGTGGACAGGAGCTAATGTTTTGAAAAATGCCACGGGCTATAATCTTACCCAATTATTAGTAGGCAGTGAAGGCACACTCGGCATTGTGACAAAAGCTGTATTAAAACTGATACCCTTGCCAAAATATGACTTGCTGATGCTTGTACCTTTTAAAAATGCTGAAAATGCATGTGCGGCAGTAAGTTCCATATTTACGGCAGGATACACTCCCAGTGCAATGGAATTTATGGAAAGGGATGCGCTGACATGGGTAATGCGATTTGTTGACAATAGTATAATTCCTATAGATGAAGCTGTACAGGCTCATTTGCTGATAGAAGTAGATGGAAATGATATAGAAGTTTTGATGAAGGACATGGAAGGTATTTCTGAAATCGTGATGGGTTTTGATTGTGGAGAGATATTATTTGCTGAGGATGCACAACAGAAAGAGGAATTATGGAAACTGCGTCGTAGGGTGGGAGAGGCTGTAAAATCTAATTCTATCTATAAGGAAGAAGATACAGTAGTACCAAGGGCAGAACTTCCTGCATTATTAAAGGGCGTAAAGGAAATAGGCAGGAAATATGGCTTCCATTCAGTTTGTTACGGCCATGCCGGAGATGGCAATTTGCATGTGAATATCATAAAAGGTGAGTTAAGTGATGAGCAATGGAATGGGTCACTAAAAACAGGGATCAGGGAAATATTTCAATTGGTAAAAGAATTAGGTGGTACCATCAGTGGAGAACATGGTATCGGCCTGGTACAAAAGGAATATTTGTCCATCGTATTTGATGAAATGCAAATGCAGATCATGAAACAGATCAAAAAGGTTTTTGATCCCAATAACATTCTCAATGCAGGAAAAATATTTGATGCCTGACCCTATGCAGCGAAGGATATTCAGGTAATGTCTTTAAATACAATAAATTAGGTTACTACAGTAATGGTCAATAAAACCCACTTGATGAAAAAATTAAGTTTCTTTTTATTCCTGCTTTCATTTTCCCAGGTAGTTCTTTCGCAGGATACTGACACCGATACGGGGAAAAAGGGTTTTCAAAAGGAAAAGCTTTTTGTGGGTGGTAACTTTGGATTATCAGTTGGTACTTATACTTTGATCAATATTTCTCCTCAAATAGGATACAGGTTCACAGATTATGTGGCTACCGGTGTAGGAATCAATGCACAATATGTAAGCACAAAGGAAAGATACTCTAACGGCGATCCATATTGGAAAACATCCCAGGGTGTAGCCGGGCTCAATGTATTTGGACGGGTGTATCCTATACAGCAAATCATGATACAGGTGCAGCCCGAGGCTAACTACGTATTTGGTAAGCAAATCTTCTATGGACCGCCACGTGAAGAATATAAAATGGATGCACTGATCGTTCCCAGTTTGTTATTGGGCGGAGGTGCTGTTTTTCCTTCAGGCAGAGGTGCATTTATAGCCTCTGTATTTTATGATGTATTGCAAAACAAGAACTCGCCTTACGGGGCCAGGCCATTTTACACCTTTGGATATAATATAGGCCTGCATTAATTAAGATACTGCAGGAATTCTGCAGGTTCTTTCAATACCGTTAACATGGTATCTACACCTCCATATAAAAAGCCTTCTTTTTCCAGGTGGTGCATATGATTAAGTAATGGATCATAGAATCCGGCAGTGTTCAGAATAAATATTTGTTTATCGTGAATGGAAAGCTGGTTCCATGTAACGATCTCAAAAAGTTCATCCAGTGTACCAAAGCCTCCCGGAAGAATGATGGCAGCATCGCACAATTCATAAAGCTTTCTTTTTCGAATATGCATGTCATCAACCACCAGTAACTCACTAATGTTATCATGCTGGTGTTCCCAGCCAACTAAAACCTGTGGGATCACCCCGCGAACGATTCCCCCTTGTTCCATTACGGTATCTGCAACAACACCCATTATTCCATTTTTCCCGCCTCCATAGATCAATTCTAATTTTTTCTCTGCCAGTATTCCTGCCATTATTTTGGCATGCTCCACATATAATTTGTTGTTCCCTACTTTTGATCCGCAGAAGATGGCCACTTTGTTAATCTTGCTCATTGCATTGTCTTTGAAAGCAAAAGGAATACAAATTTTTCTATCTTCAAAAATTACAATCGTAATCTTGCAACTGTTCATAAAAAGATAAAGCATGAATTCTGCTGTATTGTTATCCTTTGTCGTCGCCTACTTTGTCATTCTTTTAGTTGTTGCTTATTTCACTTCACGTAATTCGAATAATGAGTCGTTTTTCATTGGAAATAAAAATTCCAACTGGATGCTTGTGGCTTTTGGAATGATAGGTACTTCACTAAGCGGCGTCACTTTTGTTTCTGTTCCGGGCACTGTTGGCCTGGCTGCTTTCTCTTACGGGCAGGTAGTCATTGGGTACCTGCTGGGTTATTTTGTCATTGCATATGTTTTATTGCCTCTTTATTACAGGCTAAACCTTACCTCTATATATAATTACCTGGAGCATCGTTTTGGGATAACTTCCTATAAAACCGGTGCGCTATTCTTTATTATCTCCCGGACCTTAGGTGCTACGGCAAGGTTGTACCTCGTGATCAATGTGTTGCAGATCTTTATTTTGAAAGACCTGGGGATCAGTTTTGGTCTCACCACTTTCATCATTTTATTAATGATACTCCTGTATACTTTTGAAGGCGGAGTAAAAACAATCGTTTATACAGATACACTACAGACAACTTTTATGCTATTGGGCCTGGTGGTTTGTATGATCTACATAATGAGCAACATGAACCATTCTATTGGTTCTACCTTGCAGGAACTGGGAAAGACCAACCTGACAAAGATCTTTAACACGGATACCAATTCATCGGGATTCTTTCTAAAAAGCATACTGGGGGGCATGTTTATTACCATTGGCATGACAGGGCTTGACCAGGAGATGATGCAAAAGAATATCAGTGTGAAAACGCTGAAAGATTCCCAAAAGAACATGATAACCTTCAGCGTGATCATGGTGGTGGTAAATTTTTTATTCTTGTTACTCGGTGGTGTGTTATTCCTTTATGGCAAAGCCAACAATGTAGTTGTACCAGGCGATGACCTGTTTCCTACCATTGCTTTGAAAGGTTACATGCCGGCGGCGATCTCTATCATTTTTATTATTGGATTAATATCCGCCCTGTTTCCAAGCGCAGATGGTGCACTTACTGCATTGACCTCTTCTTTTTGCCTGGATATTTTAGGTTTGAAAAGAAAAGATGACCTTTCTGAAAAGCAGAAAAAGCGAACCAGGCTAACTGTGCACATCACGTTTGCAGCCATTTTTTTCCTGATCGTTATGGGCTTTAAGCTTATGGACAGTAAATCCATCATTGATATTATTTTAAAAGTGGCTGGTTTCACTTACGGCCCACTATTGGGACTGTTTTCTTTCGGTATACTGACAAATAGAAAGGTTAACGACAGGTTATCATTATATGTCTGCCTATTGGCCCCTTTACTTATTCTTGGAATTGATTTCGTGAACAATATTGAATGGTGGCAAAAGCAGGTAAACATTGAGGGTTCATGGGTTGATGGCGTTAAATCTCTATCCCATGCCATTTTTGGTAATTTCAAAATAGGAACCGAATTATTGATCTATAACGGTATACTGACCTACCTGGGCCTATACATAATTTCAAAACCCCAACCTGTTTCCAAAGAAGTAAAAACAATTCTTGAGCATGGAGCTTATTAATCCACTTGTTCAATCGTATGCAGAAAAGTATACTTCAGCAGAAGATGCACTATTACAGGAGATAGCAGCATATACATATAATAGTCATCCAAAATCGCATATGTTAAGTGGTCATCTCCAGGGTAAATTCCTGGAAATGGTCAGTCACATGATCAGGCCAAAGCGCATATTGGAGATCGGTACTTTTACCGGTTACAGCGCCATTTGCCTGGCCAAGGGACTACAAAAGGATGGTCTTCTACATACGCTAGAACTTCGGGAAGAGGATGCAAATTCAGCAAAAGCCTTTTTTGACCGATCTTTTTTTAAGGATCAAATAATTTTACATATCGGTGATGCGTTAGAACTTATCGGTGAAATAGATGAATTGTGGGATTTGGTTTTCATCGATGCAGATAAGGAAAATTATATCAGTTATTTTAACCTGGTTTTGCCCAAACTAAAGCCAAACGGCTTTATTTTAGCGGATAATGTGCTTTTTCATGGCCAGGTTTTAGAAGAACCGGTCAAAGGCAAAAATGCTAAAGCCATTCAGGCTTTTAATGATTTTGTCGCAGGTAGGGATGATGTGGAAAGATTGCTGTTGCCCATTCGGGATGGACTTTGCCTGATCAGGAAATTGCACTGATATCAAATATTGCACGGAAACCTAAGACATCCAATGAAAAAGCTCTCCATCATTATTTCCTTTCTTTTTTCTGGCAGCATGTTGTTTGCCCAGTCCACTGAGGTCATTCAAAAGTATATTGATACATACAAGGATATAGCTATAGAAGAGATGAACCGTACCGGCGTACCGGCAGCTATTACCCTGGCCCAGGGCATACATGAAACCAGTGCGGGTCAGAGTGACCTGGTGAGAAAATCAAATAATCATTTTGGTATAAAATGTAAGGCTGAATGGTCTGGACCCAGTGTAAGTCATGACGATGATGCAAGAGGCGAATGTTTTAGAAAGTATGATGATCCTATAGATTCCTATAAGGATCATTCCGATTTTTTAAAGAGTCGTCCGCACTATGCTTTTTTATTCAGGCTTGATCCTACAGATTTTGAAGCCTGGGCTTATGGACTGAAAAAGGCTGGTTACGCAACGAATCCCCGTTATCCACAAATCCTTATTAAATTGATAAAGGATTATAACCTGGAAGATTATACCCTGATCGCATTGAACCGGAAAGGTGATAATAGTAATATTTCACTCGTAAATAATAACGTTACCAGCAAAGAGGCTAATAGCCAATCTATTCCTGCTGTAAGTATCGAGACTGTACCAACTGTACAATATCCCTCGGGATTATTTAAGATCAATGAAACAAAGGTGATCTTTATTCCAAAGGGCACTTCCTATTTAAAGGTGGCAGAGGAAAATGATATTTCTTTATCCCGGCTTTTTGAATTCAATGATCTCCATTCATCATTAGATATTGCCCAGGTGGATCAGCTTCTTTTTCTGCAACGTAAAAGAAAAAAAGGAGCTAATGAGTACCATATAGTACTACAGGGTGAAACTTTACATGATATTGCGCAGAATGAAGGTATTAGAATGGAAAGCCTTTTAGAATATAATTTTCTGAAGTATGGCATGCAACCAAAGGCTGGAGAAAAACTATTCCTGCAGAACGATGCACCTTCTATGCCTAAATTGGTTACAGATGATCCTTCGCCCGTGATGGCCTATTCTAAAGGGCCTTCTGCGCCTGTAAGTTATAGTACTGAGATGAAAACTGTTTTTCATACAGTGCAGCCAAAGGAAACTTTGTATGCCATCTCCAGGAAATACGAGGTATCTGTAGACGATCTCATTAAATGGAATGCATTACAATCGAATGATTTAAGAACAGGCCAGCAATTGCGTATCAATAAAAAAACAGGGAATGGGACCAATTAAGCTTCACGACAAAAGTTTTGACACCTATTTATCGGAAGAAGAGATACAAGCTAAGATCCGCGAGATAGCTGATTCCATTAATCAGGATTATAAAGATAAACGGCCCTTGTTCATTGCGATCCTGAATGGTTCATTCATGTTTGCTGCAGATTTGTTCAAACACCTGACCATAGATGCGGAGATTTGCTTTATCAAACTTGCTTCTTACAAAGGGATGAAGTCGAGCGGGAACATTATTACAGCTATAGGACTTGACCAGGATGTTTTTGGACGTGATGTGGTGATAGTAGAGGATATTGTTGATACGGGGAAAACATTAAATGAATTTCTTCCCCAGTTGCATCACCAGCAACCCAGGTCATTGGCCATTGCAGCCTTGCTGCACAAACCAGAAGCCTCACAATTTCCTTTAACGATCAATTACACTGGATTTAAAATTCCAAATAAGTTCGTCGTAGGGTATGGACTGGATTATGATGGATTGGGAAGAAACCTTAAGGAGATCTATCAATTGGCCTAACTCTTTGACTTCAGGCGGAAGTTTTGTATTTTTTCGCTGGAGAAATTGCTTTGAAGCGCTTATTATATATTGTTTTTTCTATTATTTGTCCCCTATTTGTCTTTGCACAGCATTATTATGTGAAAGGACAGGTGAAAGATGAAGCCGGCAATGCACTGCAAAATGTAAACATTTATTTGCATAGTACGGGCTACGTTTACTTTACCGGGATGGAAGGCTCCTTTGGCATTCTTACAAACAATAAAACAGATACACTCAGTTTTTCGATGGATGGCTACCAGGCGCAAAGGGTGGCGGTAAATGCAGATGTAAATGCCGAGATACGGCTGAAAAAAGCTCCTCTTAATAAAAGCAGGCAGGGTTATAAACTGGCCTCACTAACCCAAAACTTGACCAGGGAATCTCAACAAAAATGGTTTGCAGGTGATGAGACCTATGCCAGCATAGTGGAAAATCAATTTGTAAACAGCTTTGATTATCCCTCCACCGGGTTAACACTCAATGTTGACAGAGCTTCCTATAGTAATATTCGCAGGTTTTTGACTATGAACACCCCTGTTCCCCCTGATGCAGTTAGGATAGAGGAAATGCTGAACTATTTTAATTTTGGTTATACTGAGCCCCCTGTTGATAAGCCTTTTGAAATTAAAACAACACTTACGCAATGTCCATGGAATAAGAATAACCAACTTTTATTTACGCAGATACTGTCAAGGAAATTATCATTGGACAGCCTTGCACCAAGTAACCTGGTATTTCTTATTGATATCTCCGGATCAATGGATATGCCTAACAGGTTGCCGCTTTTAAAGGCGGGTTTCAAGGCATTGGTAAATAACCTGAGAGCAAAGGACTCCGTGTCGATCGTTGTGTATGGAGGTACTGTAGGCGTGGCACTCCCTACCACTGGTGGCAATGAAAAAGACATCATATTTAAAACCATTGACAGTCTACAGGCCGGGGGATCTACCCCAGGTGAATCTGGTATCAAGCTGGCATATAGTGTTGCGAGAAACCATTTTATCAAGGGAGGAAACAACAGGATTATCCTGGCTACTGACGGAGATTTTAATGTAGGGTTGAAAAAGGAGGAAGATCTTGAAGAAATGATTTCCCTACAGCGGCAGCAGGGTATTTATCTAACATGCCTGGGGATAGGCATGGGAAATTATAAAGACTCAAAGATCCAGACTCTGGCACAAAGAGGCAATGGCAATTTTGCATACCTGGATAGTTATAACGAAGCTGAAAAAGTGTTGCTAAAGGAATTTACTCAAACATTATACACTGTAGCTGATGATGCCTATCTCAATGTGAAGTTCAACCCTGATTATGTAAAAGATTACCGGCTTATCGGTTTTGATAATAAAATGGGAGCCATAAAAGATGTAAGCTCGATGATAGAGGGTGGAGAAATAGGATCAGCATATTCTGCTATGGTGGCTTTCGAATTGGTTCCTGTTGCTCCAATTGACAATCTTATCGGGAAGGAAATTGATGATCACCTGGTATCTTATGAATTGCAATATAAACTTCCGGATAGCAGCAAAATTTTAAAGCTTACAGAAGCCTCTCCGGTTACAATGGTTCCCTTATTACAGGCACCTAAATGTTACCAGTTTGCCAGTGCGGTGGTCATGTTTGGTGGAATGCTGCGAAATTCTAAGTATTTCAAAGAAACTTCCTGGAATTCCATTTTGCAATTAGCTGGCAGCGCTGTTGACCCGAAAAACTTTTCTCAAAAGGAATTCTTAACTATAGTTCAACAGGCAAAGGGAATTTATGGTAAGAAAAGAAAGCGGGACAAAGAAGATTAACCATGCTACATTATAATAAAGAAAGGGGCTCCAGGCCCCTTTCTTTATTATTTAATTTCCTTTGAATCAGGAAAACATCTCTCTCATTTTATCAAAAAAGCTTTTCTGGTTTTTATCCGGGGCTGGTTTGAAATTGGATGAATGACTAAGCTTTTCAAGCATTGCCTTTTCTTCATTGGAAACATGTTGCGGTGTCCACACATTTACATGAACCAGCTGATCTCCTTTTTCGTAACTATTTACAGCGGGAAATCCTTTTCCTTTCAGCCTGAAGATCTTACCGCTTTGTGTACCAGCAGGTATTTTGATCTTTGCCCTGCCATCAATGGTGGGAACTTCCACCTGTGTTCCAAAAACTGCATCAGTAAATGAAATATGAAGATCGTAGGCGACATTCAATCCATCTCTTTGCAATTCTTTATGTGCTTCTTCTTCAATTAAAATGATCAGGTCACCTGCTGCGCCACCTCTTTCGCCTGCATTTCCTTTTCCGCTAATATTAAGTTGCATTCCTTCCTGGACACCGGCAGGAATATCTATTGTTACCGTTTCTTCTCCGTATACTCTTCCCTCTCCCTTACAATTGCCGCATTTAGCTGTAATAGTTGATCCTTCTCCATTACAGGTAGGGCAGGTTGTAACCGTTTGCATCTGGCCTAAAAAGGTATTAGTAACCTTTCTCACCTGGCCACTGCCTCCACAGGTGGAGCAATTTTGAACACTCCCTTTGTCCTTGGCACCACTGCCACCACAGGCATTACAACCAACATATTTTTTGACTTTTATGCTCTTTGTTACACCTTTAGCAATTTCCTCGTAATTCAATTTCAGGCGAATGCGCAGGTTACTGCCACGGGTGCCTCTTGATCTTCTTTGGCCACCTGCAGATCTGCCGCCACCGCCACCAAAAAAGCTTCCGAAAATATCTTCGCCAAAGATGTCACCAAACTGGCTAAAGATATCTTCCATATTCATATTGCCGGGGTGAGCTCCACGGCCATTTCCACTTACCCCTGCATGACCATACCGGTCATATTGAGCACGTCTATCCTGGTCGCTCAAAATTTCGTAAGCTTCAGCAGCCTCCTTAAACTTTTCTTCTGCTGATTTGTCTCCCGGGTTACGGTCTGGGTGGAATTGCATGGCTACCTTACGGTAAGATTTTTTTATCTCATCCGCAGATGCTGATTTGCTCACACCTAATATCTCGTAATAATCTCTTTTAGACATTTCTATTTGTAGCTTGTATTTATGAAAGCTTTGTTGCCGGGCCTAATAATAAGCCACAGCTCTTGAATAGGTGTTTATTTACCAACCACTACTTTAGCAAAGCGAATAATCTTATCATTAAGGTAATAGCCTTTCTGGATCTCAGCCACCACTTTACCCTTCATTTCATCCCCGGCATCAATTTCCGTCACAGCCTCATGTAAATCAACATTGAAGTCCTTGTTTAAGGCATCAATAGGCTTTAATCCCTTGGATGCCAGTGTATTTCTGAACTTTGTAAAAACCAGTTGAACCCCTTCTCTTATCTGTTGAACATCCTGGGTGGTTTCCAATTGCTTTTGGGCTCTTTCGCTATCATCCAGTACATCAAGCAAATCAGTTATCACCTCTTTACCTGCGGTTTGAATCAATTCTATTCTTTCCCGTGCATTACGGCGCTTAAAGTTTTCAAATTCAGCTACCTGGCGCAAATACCTGTCATTCAATTCATCAACCTGCTGCCTGAGCTTTTCTATTTCTGATTCTTCAGCAACCGGGTCGTTCAAATGTTGATTGCCATCTATATTTTCATCGGTGTTGATATTCAAGGAAGTGTCAATATTGCTGTCTTGTCCGTTGTCTTTTACTTCGTTTTTCTTCATGATGAATCAAAATTGTGTGCAAAGGTAGGTCTGTCAAGAATATTGCCAACGCCAAAAGAAGGGACAAAATGTCCTTTAATACAGTGTTAACAAGCATTCAGGCAGAGTGATTGTCATAATGATGTTGTTAAAAGCTTAAGTTGATCTTAGGATATACATAAAAGACCCAATTGGGTTACTGCCGTATCTTGCGCCCCTATGACCCGGGTTCAACTAAAAAGAAAAATTGCCAACCGAATTCTGAATGGACATCCCTGGATCTTTGCCAACGAAGTAGAGAAATGGGAAGGAGATCCAAAGGCTGGTGATGTGGTGGATGTGTACTTTTCTGATGGAAAGTTTGCAGGGAAAGGTTATTTCAATCCACAGTCGCAGATCATTATCAGGCTTTTAACCACGGAAAAGAAAACCGTTATCGATGATGATTTTTTTCTTACCCGTATTCAGGAATGTTGGGCATATCGCCAGCAAATTGGATACACAGAGAATTGCCGCCTGGTATTTGGGGAGGCTGATGGGTTGCCCCAGTTGATCATTGATAAGTTCAACGATTACTTTGTAATTCAAACCCTGGCACTGGGTATTGACGTCTGGAAACCTGCCATTGTAAAGGCCCTGGAGGCCGTATTTAAGCCAAAAGGGATATATGAACGTAATAATGTACCGGTAAGGGAACTGGAAGGTTTACCGCAGCAAAAGGGGTATTTAAGCCAACCTTTCGACACAGGTATTATCATTAACGAAAATGGTTTACAATTTCATGTGGATATTGAAAACGGTCAGAAGACCGGCTATTTTCTTGACCAGCAGGATAACCGCAGGGCCATTCAGCATATAGTAAAAGGAGCTGAAGTTTTAGGAGCCTTTACCTATACGGGAACTTTTGAGATACATGCCGCCCACTATGGAGCTAAGAGTGTATTAGGTTTGGATATTTCTGAAAATGCCGTGCAGCAGGCAAACAGGAATGCCCAGCTCAATGGTTTAGATAATATAGTTAGGTTTCAAACCGCCAACGCATTTGATGTATTGAAACAATGGTCAAAGGAAGATAAACGTTATGATGTAGTCATGCTGGATCCACCGGCATTTACCAAAAGCAGGGCCACTATTCAAAAAGCTATTACCGGATATAAGGAAATTAATTTAAGAGGTATGAAGCTAATAAAGCCCGGAGGTTTCCTCGTCACTTCATCCTGTACCAACCTGGTGCAGCCTGAATTATTTTTGCAGATCATTGATATGGCAGCAAAGGATGCCAGGAGAAAGATCAGGCAGGTAACATTCCAGACACAGTCTTCCGACCATCCTATCATTTGGAATATGGAAAATACCCATTACCTGAAATTCCTGATTGTACAGGTATTATGATTTAGAAAATGATGAAGCAAAGGGGGAATGAGGGGAAAACACCCCGGATAAACAAATATTATTTAGATACCTGGAACTTACCAGATTCTATCAGTTTACCGGTTTTATCGCGTAGCTGATAGATATAAACTCCCCTGTTAAAATCGGAAAGATTGATAGAAGTTCTGTCAGTTAAATTGGTTTGTTCAAACATTTTGCGGGCTCCCATGAAACTGTAGATCTGAAGGGAATAAGCTTTATCGATAGATCGTTGCAAATCAAAATTGATAACCGTAGTCGCAGGGTTGGGATATAACCTGACAACACTTGCTGATGCACTTCCCGGGATTTCACGGGATTGAGCTTCGGAGTGAATGGTTAAAACAATAAAGGATACTATAAGTAAAAGTCTAATCAAATATTAAATTTTTCTGAATACAATAATACTTCAATTTACAAAAAATACAAACGCCTTGCCGAAAAATGATCTATAAATGATAAAACTACTTTGATAATTCTCGTAGTTTTACCTGCAGAGCTTCAAAATCAGGTTGCTTTCCTGCGTTTTCGAGAACTTCGGCATATTGGACAATTCCATCCCTATCAATCAAAAAAGCTGACCGCTTAGAGACTCCCTGCATTTCAAAACCAAAGGTATCATATAAGGATCCATAGGTTTTGGACACAGTTTTATTAAAATCGCTTAATAAAGGAAAGTTTAAATTTTGTTCCTGTTTAAACTTTGCTAATGTATATAAGGAATCAACAGAGATACCAAGCGGGTTGACACGCAGGGTTTCATAGATCTTCATATTATCCCTGACAGCGCATAATTCGGCTGTACATACTGATGTAAATGCGAGTGGAAAGAATAGTAGTAATACATTTTCTCCCCTGTATTGAGATAGCGTGACCTTCTCTTTGTCGGTGCTGTACAGGCTAAATTCTGGTGCTAACTGACCTATTTCTATTGCCATAGTTTCAATTTCAATCATAACAAAGCTATCGCCAACATGTTCTATTAATTAAAATAATTTCAGATAGCAATCACATGTGATTCCTTTTTATGATGGAGAAAAGGTTTTACCCCGGTGCGAATCTCTTTTTCCAGGAGTTCAAGCAATTTTTGCTTGATAAAATACCGGTAAGTAACCAGGCTGATCTCTCTTACAGGAACAGGAGGTTTGAAATGGCGTAATTTATCACGAAAGACAGGGTTAAAATTCAGGGTGGCTAATTCAGGCACTATGGTGATTCCTTCATTCATTTCTGTTATTTTAAGAAGACTCTCTATGCTTCCGGTTTCATAATCCAGGTTATGTGCTTTGGCCTGTTGTTGTTGCAATTCGCAAAGGTTCAATGCCTGGGAGCGCAAACAATGTCCTTCTTCCAGCAACCAAAGTTTATTAATATCTATGTCTTCCGGCAACAGGTACTTTTTTTTAAGGCTTTTGTCATTGGAAGAAACAAATACCTTAAACTCCTCATAAAATAAATGTGTCTCTTTAAAATTCTTATTATTGAGTGGTGTGGCCATGATTGCTACATCAATTTTATCAGAGGAAAGCATTTCCAATAATTGCTCCGTGGTTTGTTCCTGGATTTTTAATTTAATGGATGGATAATTTTTAAGAAAATGTTGCAGGAATAATGGCAGCAGGTAAGGAGCCAGGGTGGGTATGATGCCAATTTTCAATTCGCCCTGCAACCCTGATTTTAAATTGACGGAAAGATGTTTTATTAATTCTGTTTCTTTTAATACAGACCGCGCCTGTTCGATCACCAATTTACCAGCTTCCGTTGGAACAACAGGTTGTTTACTCCTGTCAAATAAGATAATCCCTAATTCTTCTTCTAATTTTTTGATCATCATGCTCAACGTGGCCTGGGTAACGAAACATTTCTCAGCAGCTTTGGCAAAATGCCTGTTTTGATCTACAGCTACCACGTATTCTAATTGTTGCAGGTTCATAATATAGATGTACTCTATGAAAGTATAGAAACAATTGTTTTTGTCAATGTAAAAATAGTGCAGACCTTTAATAAGAACATTTAAATGGATTGATTTTACTTCTGCCAGGACCTTATCCATTCATAACATAAAAATTTCTTTATGAGTACAGAACAAACAAACAGCAAGGGAAATGGCCAGCAAGGCAACGGTAAGGAAAATGCTACTATACTGACCACCCGGCAAGGACACCTTGTAACGGATAACCAAAACCTGAGAACAGTGGGGGAAAGAGGGCCTGCCACTTTAGAAAATTACCAGTTTCTTGAAAAAATGTCTCATTTTGACCGGGAACGGGTACCTGAAAGAGTGGTGCATGCAAGGGGGACTGGTGCACATGGTTATTTTGAAGCTTATGGGATGGTAGGTACCGAGCCAGTATCAAAATATACGCGGGCTAAATTATTCCAGGAAAAGGGAAAGCGTACGCCAGTATTTGTTCGTTTTTCTACTGTCACCCATGGTGGTCATTCACCGGAAACCTTGCGTGATCCAAGAGGGTTTGCTACCAAATTTTATACTGAAGATGGCAACTGGGACCTGGTAGGCAACAATTTGAAGATCTTTTTTATCCGCGATGCCATCAAATTTCCTGATCTTATTCATGCATTTAAGCCTGATCCAGTTACCAACCGTCAGGATGGTGAAAGAATATTTGATTTTATTTCCAATACGCCGGAAGCAATACATATGATCACCTTCCTGTTTTCACCATGGGGTATTCCTGCCAACTACAGGCAGATGCAGGGTTCGGGAGTCAATACGTATAAATGGGTGAACCAGGATGGGCAGGCAGTTCTTGTCAAATATCATTGGGAACCCAAACAAGGTATTAAAAATCTTACCCAGGCACAGGCAGAACAGATCCAGGCAAAGAATTTCAATCATGCCACACAAGACCTGTATGATGCCATTGAACGCGGCGAATTTCCTGAATGGGAATTATGCGTGCAAATAATGAGTGACGATGCGCACCCGGAACTTGACTTTGATCCATTGGATGATACCAAGATATGGCCTGAAGACAAGTTTCCATTTTTACCTGTAGGTAAAATGGTGCTGGATAAAAACCCCGTAAATTATTTTGAAGAAGTTGAACAGGCTGCGTTTGGTACAGGTGTACTAGTAGATGGTTTGGATTTTTCTGATGATAAAATGTTGCAGGGCAGAACATTTTCTTATTCTGACACACAACGGTACAGGGTGGGAACCAATTATCTGCAACTACCAATCAATGCGCCTAAAAAACAGGTAGCAACCAATCAGCGCGACGGGCAAATGGCTTATAAACAAGACCTGGTACCGGGAGTGAACCCGCATGTAAATTATGAACCTTCCTCACTGGGAGGCCTTAGAGAGGCTCCAAAAACGGGCAAGGATCATGAGGCGGAATATAAAGACGTTCGGCTTGTTCGTCGGAAGATAGACCGCCAGAATAATTTTAAGCAGGCCGGTGAACGCTACAGGTTGCATGAACCATGGGAAAGAGATGAGTTGATACAAAACCTGGTTAATGCGCTAAAGCCAGCCGCTAAACACATTCAGGATAAGATGATCGATCTGTGTACACAATGTGATCCTGATTACGGAAGGAGGCTTGCAGAAGGGATCAGGGGAGCAGGACCTGGTATAAGTAAAGGCCCGATAGGAACTTCTCATTCAGCTGAAGCTGTTGAGGAGGCCGCAACAGTATCACAGGATGCCAAACCATATTAATAACTGGTTACGTAGTATGTGAACTGGTATGTAAATACTTCTTACTAACGGTGGTTGACAGGATTGATCTGGTTAACCACCGTTTTTTAAAACCTGGGACAGTTCAAGGATTCAATTTCCCGCTTAATAAAACCTATATAGGAAATGCTCAACTCAAATCCTCCTCTTCCATAGCTGGAGGTTTTTAATTTGGAAAGATTTACATCATAGCTAAAGGCCGCAGAGAAAGGAGCATAATCAAGCTTGATCACAGGTATTATAGCATCATTCCAGCGAAGGAAAGCTCCACCATGAATAGTATATAGCGGTTTATCCCAATCGTCACCAATCTTGATCCCATATAATGCACCACCTACCGTTTCCATAAATTGCCCCTGCCTGGAATGATCTACCTGGATGGTTAGGTAACTGATTGGGGTAACGGCAAGACGTATACCTGCTGATGCGACCCATTTAGGTTCCAGTTCTGCAGATCCATTTCTGTAAAAACTGTTTTTGGGTTTATTGAGATGATGATAGGCTGCTCCCAGGAAAAAGTTATTATTGGGGTTCTCACCGATTTGTGAATTATAACTCATTCCAACTGAAACATCCAGGTAAGTGTAAAGTGGTTTTAATAATATTTCACCGTCGCCCATGCCATCATACTGGCTATTGGTGGTCATTTTGCTACGGTCAAAATTTCTTTGTACAAAGCCGCCCATGAAGCCAAGTGATAAATACCTATTGCGGTCGTTGCTTAAAGATTTATGAAAATTCAATGCAGGTAATACATGTGTAGATACCCATGAAACAGTTCCGGCGCGATCATGCAGAATTTGTAAACCGGTAGTTAAGAAATCAGATCCTTTTCCTACGGGCATTTTATATTCTCCGTTTAGAGAAAAAGTTTTGAACGCATCAGTCATGCTATTCCATTGGTCCCTGTAAACAGTCTGTATACGGATATCTCCCGTAAAAATTCCTGCCAGTGAAGGATTTCTTAAAAGCGGTGCTTCAAAGAATTGGGAGAAATGGATATCCTGTCCGGATACTACAGCATTAGATCCCAGTGTCAAAATAAAAAAGATAATATGGTACAATTTCTTTTTCACTGCTATTGTATCAACGCAACGTTTCCTTCAAAACGTATGATGTCACTGTTCTCACAAAAAACTTCCACCTGGTACACATACACATCCGGGTGAGGAAGAGCTCCTTTATATTTACCATTCCAGCCAAAGGAAGCATCATTTACAGGGAAATTGGTTTGTTCAAATACCACTTCTCCCCAACGATTAAAGATCCTTAACATTTTTACCCTTTCCAATCCTTTTCCTCTTACATATAGTACGTCATTACTTCCATCACCATTTGGTGAAAATGTATTTGGAATAAACACATTAGCATTGGGACATACAACGATTACCTGGATATTGGTCCTGTTGCGACAGCCATTGCTATCCACGACTGATACAGTAAATAGTTTATTGAATTTTGTATTTGTAACGGGCTGCGGACAATTCGCGCAGTTCAGTGTTGTTGCTGGCACCCAGTTATAATTGATCACATTTGAACTATAAGTAGCTGGTATGGTTAACGGAAATCCAGCCTGTTTGGTTAATGTGGAGGGAACTGTAATAACGGGCAATGGATTGACAAGAATATTTTTAAGGGCTGTATCTATACAGCCACTGCTATTAGTGGCAATAGTGGAAACAGTATAGTTACCGGCTGTGGCATATGTTTGCAAGGCCGGGTTTTGCAATACGGACATATTCCCATTTGGAAAGGTCCATAGCCAATTGACCGCAGAAGTATCTGATCGCTGAAACACTCCTTTTTGAAGCATTGAATCCTTAACACAAATAACTGAATCACCAATAATGGATATTAATGGGCTTTGAACAACTTTAATTACATCCTTCAATGTAAATGTATCTACACAATTATTTTGTGTTGCCACGTTTACTGAAACTGTATAAAATCCCGGGGTAGCGTAATAATGACTGCCAGGATCGGGTGAAGATGAAGTAACTCCATCGCCATAACTCCATTGATAGGAGGTCAGGGGATCATTGAAAGTTGTGGAGTCAATAAAAGTTACCAATCCACTATCGCACAATAATTTCTTATCCAGCCCAAACTTCGCAATAGCTCCTATAATATGGATTGTGTCAAAACCAGTGATGGGGTATTGACATCCCGAAGGATCGGTCATGATGATCTTAGGTACGAAATCTCCAAAGAAATTATAGATATGGTCGAGGCTGTCAATTTTATTATTAAGAATAACACCATCTCCAAAATCCCAGGTATAAGTGACGGGGCCAGGGCTATATGTAGTCAGTGATACATTTAGAGGTTTACAGCCATTTAAAGGGAAATAGGTGACCCTGGATCCGATAGTATCATATAGTGTTATGCTTTTATAGGCCGTATCAGTACACCCTCCGGGACTGGTAACTGCCAGTTGTACCTGGTAGGTTCCTGGATTGATATAATACTGTACAGGATTAGGGATGGTACTTGTTCCGCTTCCCAGGTTCCAAACAATTGCATTAGCGAAATAAGAAGTATTGGTAAAATCAACTTCAAATGGGACACAGGAACTTATGGAATCACTTATCGAAAAACTGGCTACAGGCCGTGCAACCCTGATATGATTTTTCTTTGTTAGTGTATCAGTGCAACCATATTGATCTTTGATTATTAAACTAACCGAATAATACCCTGAATCTTTGTAGGAATGGACTGGTGAAACCAGGGTAGAACCCGTAGCATCTCCAAAGTTCCATGAACTGGTAAAGCCCGTAGATGCAGTAGTGTTGGTGAATGTTAGATTACTGCCGGGGCAGGCAAGCGTATCAACTACAAACTCCGCTTTAGGGTTGGTTGCATGAATGAGGTTGGCAATGGAAATGCTATCCCTGCAACCTACAGCATCTGTAACTACCAGGTTTACAGAGTATATGCCGGTATCTGCGTAGGCATGGGAAAAAGGCGGTTTCGTAAGTGTGGTAATGGTTCCATCACCAAAATCCCATCTCCAGGATGTTATGGGGTGAATAGCATCATCCTTTGAAAGATCAGTAAAATTTCTTACAGCAGAAACACAGCCATTTGCATTAATGGCAGAGAAATTGGCAGTTGGCCCATTAATCCGAACAAATTTAGGTTTTGTGACTACAGTATTACAACCATGTATATCCGTTAGAGTTAGAGTAATATCATAAGTTCCTGCCACGGAATAATAATGATATGCTGCGCCGGTATGGTCAAATAGATCACTGTCCCAGGTACTTCCATCACCAAAATCCCATACATAGCGTACAAAAGTAGAGGGGTCTTTAACTACAGCTCCAAAATAAACAGTTGATTTACGGCAAACTGTAGGATTGGTTACATTAAAGCCAGGCATATCATTAAACAGCTTAACTGACCCTGGAATGCTATTGGTGCAGGTATTATTAGTTACAGTCAATGTGACCGTATAATTTTGATAAGTGCTGTATGTATGACTTGGGTTTTGTAATGTTGAAGTAGTTCCATCGCCAAAATCCCACAGCCAGCTAACGGCTCCCTGCGATGCATCAGTGAAATTAACTTTTAGTTTGTTGGAGCAATCAACTGTAAAATTAAAAGCGGGTATAGGCGGACTAACACTGATAACATTTGGTTTGGCGATAATAGATGGACAACCATTATTGTAAGCCGTGAAATTTACTGAGAATATACCTATCTGCTGGTAGGAATGGGCTGGGTTTTTATCTGTTGAGGATGTGCCATCTCCAAATTCCCATAACCACGCATCAGAGGTATCTGATATGCCTGTAAATTGAACAGGCTGAAGGGCGCATACCGGGTTGGGTGATACACTAACGTCCACTGGCTGCCTGGTTCCCACTCTTATAGCATCAGGCATGGAAAATACTTCCGTGCAACCTGTACTCGTTGTAATTGTCAATGTAACTGTGTATGTTCCCTGGCTTACATAAGTATAAGTTGGATTTTTTTGCGAGGAACTTCCTCCATCTCCAAAATCCCATAAAGAAGAAGTTACATTATCTCCGGTTACAATTTTAGGAAGTGGATTTATGGTAAATGGAATACATCCATTTTGCGGCAGGTTGGGTATGGTTATAATTGGCTTAATGATACTGATCAGGGAATCTTTTCGTAATGTATCTGAACATCCCGATGCATTGGTTGTGATCAGTTTAACCGAGTAATAACCTGTATCATTATATACATGCGTAGGATTTTGGCCAGAAGCAGATGTGCTGTCTCCAAAATCCCATTGCCAGTTAACTGCTCCTGGCGTAGCATCGGTGAAATTTACAGAAAATGGAGGGCTGCATTTGAATGTGCTGCTAGCTGTAAAATTTGTTTTAGGTTTCGATAATACCTTTATTTTTTTACTGAATGAATCTTTACAAAAGCTATAAGTATTGTATAAAGTGACATTGTAGGTATTAATTGCTGCGAAGCTTTTTAAAGGCATGGTATCAGTACTGGTGGAACCATCACCAAATTTCCATAATACACTTACGGGTACAGGAGAGGAGGTATTGATAAAACCTGCCTGGCTGTTTAAGCAGATGCTATCAGGAGCACTGAAATCCGTATGTATATCAAGGATATTAAAAAGATCTTTTTTGATCATTGTATCAGAACAACCTGCAGTACTGGTTGTTGCCAGGCTTACCGAATAATTGCCTGCAGTTGTATAGTTATGCGAAGGTGATGGTATAGTGGATGTATTGCCATCTCCAAAATCCCAGAAATAGGAGAGTGTACCAGGTCCTGTTGAAGTGCTATTGAATGTAATAGAAAATGGTGGCTTGCAAACCCCAGCCATTGAGTTGGTAAAATTAGACTTTACTCCATTAGTGGTTTTGATATAGGCTGGCTTGGTTAATACATTAGAGCATCCTTTGTCATTGGTAACTTTTATGGTAACCCCAAAATTGCCATTGGAAGTATAAGTGTGTAAAGGATTTTGAACTGTAGATTGCGTTCCATCACCAAAATCCCAAAACCATTTTGTGTTGGTAGTCCCTGCACTGGATCCTGATACGTCGGTAAACTGTGACCTTATGGGAAAGCAGCCTGTGCTATCACTTACAGTGAATTGAGGTATTGGCTTTCCGTAGATTGTGATCAGGCTGGATCTTGTCAGTGTATTGGAACCCCTGTTATTAGTTACGGTTAGCTTTACATTATAAACTCCTTCTGTAAAATAGGTTGTTGATGGATTTTTAAGCGTTGAAGTGGCTCCATTTCCAAAATCCCAATAATAACTCGTTGGACTGCCTGTTGACAAATCTTTGAAATCCACCACCAAAGGAGAGCATCCTGAAGTAACTGAAGCTGAAAAATTAGGCGTAGGCGCCTGAGCATGTATAACGACAGCCAAAAATAGCAGTAGGATCGTTACAGTTGTTTTCAGTCTCAAATTGCTCACTTTTTAGCCGGTTAGGCGATTTTCTTAAGGTAGTTAAAGATTAACGATTCATTAGAGCAAAAAGTATTCCCGGCCTTACAATACAAGGTTTTATATCTAAAGACGGGTCTTAGAGTTTTTCAAGACGAAGGGATTTTATTGTACCATTCACTGTTTGGTTTGCTACCACATAGGTCCAGCTATTATCTGTGATCTGCCAGGTTCCATTCAGTAAACTAATGGTAGCATTGGCATTTTTGAAAGTGGAACTTATTGTCCTGGCATTTCCATCTGCCGTCCATGTACCTGTATTTTCAACAATGGAATTGTTGATGGCATCTACAGTTAGGTTATCCTTAAACTGGAATTTATAGGTAGCAAAATCAGTGGTTACATCATTGTTGTCATTTTTGAAGTTCACCACCTTCCATTGGCCGGAGGTCATGGCATCAATGACTGCATTTTTTACCATTTGTTCTTTGCTGCAGCCGCAAAGAACAGATAGAAGGATAAGGGTATAGATCTGTCTCATAAGAGTATTTGCTTACAAGGTATAAATTGAACTGTACTTATCCAACAGGTAAGAGGTAAAAGAATTTATTTCCAAACCTGTACCAGTTATGCTTTTACAGAGCTCTTCGCTGGTATGAAATCTTCCTTTACTATGTATTTTTTCTCTTAGCCATTGTAAAAGAGCTAAAGAATTTCCTTCTTTGAGATCCGATTGCAGTGATGGGATTTCCTTTTCAGCCTGCTGAAAAAATTGAGCTGCATAAAAGCTTCCAAGGCTATAAGTGGGGAAATAACCAAAGCTTCCATGGCTCCAATGCACATCCTGCAGGCAGCCCTTTTTATCATCCGGAACAGTAATGTCCATAAGTTGCTTGTATTGTCCATTCCAGTAATCAGGAATGTCACTGGCTGATAATGAACCCTCTATAAGCTTCTTTTCCAACTCGTAACGGATATATACATGGAAATGATAAGTGATTTCGTCAGCTTCTGTCCGGATAAAAGAAGGTTGTACCTTATTAATGCCTTTATAAAACTGATCCAGTGTAATATTTTTAAATTGTTCCGGGAAATATTGCCTGAGTTCGGGAAAGTAGTGTTGCCAGAAAATAAGGCTTCTGCCAATATTATTTTCCCACAACCTGGACTGGGATTCATGGATGCTATAGGAACAGGCCTCACCTAATGGAAGTCCATAATAATCACTTAATAGCCCTTGTTCATATAAAGCATGGCCTGTTTCATGAATACAACTCCAGGTCATATTGGCAAAATCGTTTTCGTCAATACGGGTGGTTATCCGAACATCCCTGCTATTAAAACTGGTACTAAAAGGGTGTTCGCTGATGTCCTGTCTTCCTGCTTCAAAATCAAAATTCAGCTGTCTTACGAGATGCATGCCCCATTCCCATTGTTTTTGTTTGGGGTATGCCTGTTGTAAAAAGCTATCATCCACTTGCGGCCTGGCAGCTATTTTTTGGAGCAATTCTTTTAATACAGGGATGATGCCGGTAAATGTCCTGTCAAGAAGTTCCACGGTACATCCTTTTTCAAATTCATCCAATAAAGCATCATAAGGATGTTTTTCAAACCCTAATAATTGTGTCTCCTCCTTTTTTAATGCAATGAGTTTATCCAGTTCAGGTTGAAATATTGAAAACTTATTTTGTTTCCGTGCTTCTATCCAGGCATGAAAAGCTTTGTTCACCTGGTCTGATAAGGCCCTCACAAATTGAGAAGTATATTTTTTATTCTTTTTATAATCCTCCAGCGTTCGTTCAACATTCCTTTTTTGAAACTGGTCAAGATCATCCTTATTTGCGAGGTCATTTAATAAACTACCCAATTCTTCCTCAATAAATAATTTGTGGCTTAGTTCTGAAAGGGTGCTGATCTGTTGTCCCCTGAATGCAGCTCCTTTAGGAGGAAGGTAGGTTTCCTGGTCCCATTGCATCAGTGCACTGGCATTCCTTACATCCGCAATCCTTTGCATTTTGGTTTTGTAGATGTCGTATAGTTGGGGAGTATTCATTTCTCAAAACTAAGGCAATATAACTTTTAGGTTATTGGAGCTAAGTTGGTCTTATTGTAACCAACAATGTGATGATCATTTTTCTTTGAGTGGCAATTTCTTTACCATTCCACCTCTTGTATCTCTGATACTTTGCATTACAATAAAAGCTTTTGGATCTATTCTTTCCACTTCTGTAGTTAGCCTGTTTATTTCCAGCCGGGTGATGACGGTAAAAATAATATCCACTTCCTGGTTACTCTCCCCGCTTTTACCAAACCCTTTTCTGCCTGTATAGATGGTAAGTCCCCTTCCCAGTTTTTTCTTGATCATTTGGCTGATCTGGTGGCTTCTGGTAGAAATGATAGTAACACCGGTAAATTCTTCAATGCCCTCCAAAATGAAATCAACTGTTTTGGATGCTGCCAGGTAAATTAATATAGAATATAGTGCTACTTCTATAGTAAGTAAATAAGCAGCCACAGAGAAAATAATGATATTGAAGATCAGTATAAAATCACCCACTGTGAGGCTGGCTTTCCGGCTTAGATAGATCGCTAATACCTCGGTACCATCTATCACTGCTCCACCCCTGATGACCAGGCCTATGCCGGCACCAAGGAAAAACCCTCCAAAAACAGCCACTAAAATTTTATCATTGGTTATAATTGGGTAAGGGATGATAGCTACAACTATAGCAAGGGCGGTGATACTGCCTATGCTCTTTAAGCTAAAACCTATGCTGATCTGCTTATATCCCAATAATAAAAAAGGAATATTCAACAGGAGAATCAAAATGGATAAAGAGATGTGTGATTCCCTGTTGATCAGGAGTGATATACCAGTTACTCCTCCATCTATCAGGCCATTAGGGATCAGGAAACCTTTCAGTCCAAACCCGGCAGCGAATACACCGAGGATTATGATCAGGAAATCCCTGAAGTAATTCAATAACCTTTTCTTTAAGCGTTTGGAGGCTTGCCGTCTTTGAATATTTTCTACAGTACGGCTGTTGTCACCCTGGAAAATAGTAGTTATATGATTTAAGATGGCCATTGAATTCATTCAAAACTACAAAGCACTAACTTTCACTCATGAAAATTGTTGATCTGATTTCAGCTATTGAAGTATTTGCAGCGCCTGAATTGCAGGAAGATTATGATAATGCTGGTCTCATCACAGGGAATGGAGACTGGGAATGTTCCGGTGTTCTTTGTTCACTGGATGTGACACTTGAGGTTATTAAAGAAGCAAAAACAAGGAATTGTAATCTGATCTTGTCGCATCATCCTGTCATTTTCAGGGGATTAAAGCGTATCAATGGCAATAACTATGTTGAAAATATAATCATTGAGGCTATAAAGAATGATATTGCTCTATATGCAGCACATACAAATCTTGACAATGTGTTGCTGGGCGTTAGTGGCATGATAGCTAAAAAGTTAGGATTAAAGGATATTCAGGTGCTGCAGCCCAAGAATCGCCTGCTACGCAGGTTGATCACTTTTGCCCCCGTAGATAAGGCAGAAGAGGTCAGGAAGGCTGTATTTGATGCGGGAGCCGGGCATATTGGGCAATATTCAGAATGTTCGTTTAATAGCGAAGGCACGGGAACCTTCAAGGCCGAAGAAGGAGCCGACCCCTATGTAGGCGAAATAGGAAAACAACACCAGGAAAGAGAGACCAAAATTGAGATAGTTTATCCTTTTTACCTTGAAACACAAGTCGTGAAAGCCCTCGTTCAGCATCATCCCTATGAAGAAGTGGCCTATGATATATTCACCATGGAAAATATGCACCTGGGGATCGGTTCAGGAGTAATTGGCATCCTTGAATCACCAATGGATGAAATGACTTTCCTGGAGTTATTAAAAGATCGCTTTGGAGCTAAGGGCATCCGGTACACCGGTTTATTAGGAAAACCTATTCAAAAAGTGGCAATTTGTGGCGGGGCGGGAAGTTTCCTTATAAAAAAAGCTATTAAAAATAAAGCTGATATATACATAACAGGCGATGTGAAATACCATGAATTTTTCGATGCAGAAGAGAAAATAGTTGTGGCGGATATAGGTCATTATGAAAGTGAACAGTTTACTGTAGAGCTTCTCTGTGACCTTTTGCTCAAAAAATTCCCTACCTTTGCCGTCCTTAAATCAAGCGTGAATACAAATCCGGTCAATTATTTAGTATAAAAGATGGAGCCGGAAGGCATGTTATACTTAAAAATACAGGTTGGTATTCATGTTTGACGTTTGATGATCCGCAAAAACAAACTTCAAACTATAAACTTAAAATGGCAAACGTTAAAGAATATTCAGTAGAAGAAAAGCTTAGTTCACTCGTGCAACTACAAAAAGTGGACTCTAAGCTGGATGAAATTCACATTTTAAAAGGTGAACTTCCTATTGAGGTGGCTGACCTGGAAGATGAAATTCACGGTTTGCATGCTCGTCAGCTTCGTATAGAAGAAGAAATCAACGGTATTACAGAGTTTATTGCTCAAAAGAAAGAAGCAATTAAAGAAGCCGAAGCTTTGATCAAAAAATATGAAAAGCAAAGCGAGAACGTAAAGAATAACCGGGAGTTTGAGGCTATCAATAAGGAAATGGAAATGCAGCAGCTGGAAGTAAAGCTCTGTGAAAAGCATATTAAAGATGCCAATGAGGAAATAGCTGAAAAAGCACAGGCTTTAGATAAAGCTAAAAAGGCACTCGCTACCAAGGAAGCTGTATTGGCTACCAAGAAAGGCGAGCTTGAAAAGATCATTGCGGCTACAGAAAAAGAAGAAAAGCATTTTAATAAACTTGCCGAGGAAGCTAAATCTCATGTTGATCCACGTTTACTGGCCAGTTATGAGAAGATCCGTAAGAATTACCGGAATGGCCTGGCAGTGGTACCTGTTGAAAGAGATGCCTGTGGTGGTTGCTTTTACTACATCCCTCCTCAAAAGCAAAGCGAGATCAAGCAGCGTAAGAAAGTTATGGTTTGCGAAAACTGTGGACGTATCCTGGTTGATTCAGAACTGACGGACTCTATAGAGATTAAATAAGATCGTTAAGTATTTACACAAAAGCCGCTCTAAAACAGCGGCTTTTTTTATTTGTGAAATAGGAAATGCTTTAATTTGTTACTGAATATGCTGAGCCGGTTATCTATCCAGAATTATGCTATAATAGAACATTTGGAAATTGATTTTTCATCGCATCTGAATATCATTACAGGTGAAACAGGCGCTGGAAAGTCAATCATTGTGGGAGCCCTGGGATTGATCCTGGGCCAGAGGTCTGAAAGCAATGTTTTAAAAAATAAGGAACGCAAATGCGTAGTGGAAGGTTGTTTCAAAGGGGAATCTTCCGACAGCCATGTGGTCAACTTTCTCAAGGCGAATGAACTCGACGTTTTAGACGAGTTAACAGTTCGGAGGGAAATAGCTTCCAATGGAAAATCCAGGGCTTTTATCAATGATACGCCAGTTAACCTTAGCCAGTTGAATCAATTAAGCAGTTTACTGGTTGATCTGCACCAGCAATTTGATACACTGGAGCTCGGACAGACTGATTTCCAAAGAGAAGTATTGGATGTATTGGGTGGAAATACTAAAAACTTAAATAAATACGGGCAGGTATTTGCTGATATGCAAACTGCGGCCCGGGAATTAGATGAACTGGCAACGCAAAAGAGCCAGTTTGAAAAGGAATTTGATTACCACCAGTTTCAATTCAACGAGTTGGATGAAGCAGGCTTCAGGGAGAATGAGCTGGAAGAACTGGACCTTGAATTAAAAATGTTGACCAATGCAGAAGGTATCAAAAACGCACTGGCAAAGACGTATTTTGAATTGGAAGAAGACGAAGCACCTTTGATCAGGCGTTTAAAAGCATTAAGCAGCCAGTTGCAACAGTATGCAGAGTTGCATCCTGAACTTCCCCAACTCGTTCAGCGATTACAATCATCTTATCTTGAACTGCAGGATATCGCAGACGAAACTGAAAGGATCAATAATCATATAGGTTCTGATGCCTCCACCATTGAAAAGATCAACGAACGTATATCCCTGGGCTATAAACTGCTCAAAAAACATGGTGTAAAAACAACCAATGAATTACTAATTATTCATGCAGATCTCAATGCAAAATTGCAGGAGGTGTTGAATATCGATGAGGCCATCGCTAAAGCAGAAAAGAAATACCAGGATCTTTTACAGGAAGCGGAGGCTTTAGCAGCCAAAATATCAGCCGCACGGTTAGCCCAGGTAAAACCACTGGAACAGCAGGTTAATAAAATGCTTGGACCTGTAGGTATGCCCAACGCACGCTTAAAGGTGGAGATCAAAAAAGTACCATTGAACAATTATGGAATTGATGAAGTGGTATTTCTATTCGATGCTAATAAGAGCAACCAGTTTCAGCCTATTCGAAAGGTGGCCAGTGGAGGTGAGTTGAGCAGGTTAATGCTTTGCATTAAATCACTGGTGGCCAGGTCCATGAATATGCCCACACTCATTTTTGACGAGATAGATACAGGTATTTCCGGTGAGGCAGCAAGACAGGTGGGAGCCATTATGAAAGAACTGGCTGCAGCAAGGCAAGTTCTTTGTATTACTCACCAGCCCCAGATAGCTGGAAAAGCCGATGCGCATTACCTTGTTTATAAAGCGCTTAAAAATGATACGGTAACTACCGGCATGCGCTTATTGAATACCGATGAACGGATTGTTGCCATAGCCAAGATGTTAAGTGGGGAAAAACCAACAGCGGCAGCTATGGAAAATGCACGGGAAATGGTTATGAATTAATACCTGCAATGAACCGAAACCTTATAGGACTTTTCGCTTTTATTGTCCTTGTTATTATTCCTGTCTATTATATTAACCAGGTATTAGTTCAAAAGATTGCTCCACGCAGGTCATTCACCCGTTTTTTGATCTATATGTGCACAGGTCTTGCTTTGGCATTTGTCTATACATTTATATTTGTATGGCTGTTACTAAAATTTGTGTATGGGCAGCATCAATAAAATCAACTATTTATGGCAAATAATCTTTTAGCAGGTAAGAAGGGAATCATATTTGGTGCGCTTGACGAAAAATCAATTGCCTGGAAAACGGCCTTAAAATGCCACGAACAGGGAGCCCAGATCGTACTTACCAATGCTCCTGTTGCTCTACGCATGGGTGAGATCAATAAACTTTCTGAAGCAGTCCAGGCTCCGGTTATTGGTGCTGATGTTACTAATATGGATGATTTGAAGAATCTTTTTGAAGAATCTCAAAAACATTTCAATGGCGGGATAGATTTTGTACTCCATTCAATTGGGATGAGCCTGAATGTGAGAAAAGGGAAGCATTATACAGAAATGAACTACGAATGGAATCAAAAAACAATGGATATTTCTGCTATGAGCCTTCACAGGGTATTGCGGACAGTATGGGATATGGATGCCCTGAATGAATGGGGTAGTGTAGTTGGTTTAACCTATATAGCTGCTCAAAGAGTATTTCCTGATTACAATGAAATGGCTGATGCAAAGGCATTGCTGGAAAGTGTGGCCAGGAGTTTTGGTTATCATTATGGGGTGCGCAAGAAAGTAAGAGTAAATACTGTTTCCCAATCACCTACCCGTACAACAGCCGGTAGTGGTGTTAAGGGTTTTGATGCCTTTATTGATTATGCAGATAAAATGAGCCCTTTAGGTAATGCAACTGCCGATGATTGTGCTAATTATTGTACTACCTTATTCAGTGACCTTACCCGGTATGTTACCATGCAGAACCTGTTTCATGATGGTGGGTTCAGTTTCACAGGTGTATCACAGGCTATTGTTGAAAAAATGTTCCCTGCAGAATAATAAAGAAAACCTTTTCAAATAAAAAAAATGCTCCGGTTTCGGAGCATTTTTAGTTGGGCGTCATTCTTAATCAACCTACTACGGCAAGCATGCAGTGGGAGAATAAGAATGACATATCTTCTGCTGAAGGCATGAAGCCATCAGTATTAAAGAGCAATTTGTTTTTGCATCATCATCTTTCTCAGGTTGATCAAACCATAACGCATTCTTCCGAGTGCTGTATTGATGCTGCAATTAGTGACAGCGGCAATTTCCTTAAAGCTCATATCCCCATAATGGCGCAGTATGATCACTTCTCTCTGGTCTTCAGGCAAAAGGTCTAACATGTCTCTCACCCTGTTATAACTCTGGCGTTTGATCATCTTGGTTTCCGCGCAATCTTCCGTAAAATTAAGGACCTCGAATATATCCTGGTCATCGCTGTTTTTAATTGTAGGCGTCCTCTTTACTTTCCTGAAATGATCCACACAAAGGTTATGAGCAATACGCATGGCCCAGGGTAAGAACTTACCTTCTTCCGTGTAGCGGCCACTACGGATGGTATCTATAATTCTGATAAAAACATCCTGGAATATATCTTCGGCAAGATACTTGTCCTTAACCAGGAAGAATATAGAAGTATAAAGCTTCTCCTTGTGACGCAATACAAGGGTTTCTAAAGCGTTTACATTACCTGTGGTAAACGAGTTGATGAGCTCGTGGTCAGACAGTCTTGATAGTAAATTCATAAACTCCTACAGTTTAGGCGGTTTTCGGATATGGACGAACAAATAAAAAATAAAAAACTAGAGTAGAAGTTTAAGCGATAGGCGAGAAGTGTTTTAGTGGTTTTATAGAATATGGATTAATTTCTTATCCTAAAAATAGAATACTTTTTCAATTTTCACAATTTTTATTGCTGTTCCTTAACTTCTTTTCGTAAAAGAACTGTTAACGTTCAAACTAAAGTATTTAGCAAGTTCTTACTTTTGCGGAATTACAATGAAAGAAAAGGTAGCAAAGGCTAAAAAACAGGTTAAGGATAATGGTATTACGGATTCCATTTTTATAAAGGGAGCCCGGGTACATAATCTTAAAAATATAGATGTAAGTTTTCCCCGCAATAAATTAATTGTGGTTACCGGTGTTTCCGGCTCAGGAAAATCTTCCCTAACTATTGATACCCTGTTTGCAGAAGGACAACGTCGTTATGCTGAAAGTCTCAGTGCCTACGTCCGCCAGTTCCTTAACAGGATGGATAAGCCGGATGTAGATTATATAAAAGGGTTAGCCCCTGCCATTGCCATAGAACAAAAGGTCATTACCCGCACACCTCGCAGCACCGTGGGCAGTATGACGGAGATTTATGACTATCTAAGGCTTCTTTTTGCCCGTGCCGGGAAAACAATTTCGCCGGTATCTGGGAGAGTAGTAAAAAAGGACGACGTAAAGGATGTACTGGATTCAATTGTGCACCTTAAACCAGGAAGTAAAGCATTCATCCTGGCTGCGTTTAAACAACACCGTAACAGGGATGAAAGAGAGGAATTGAATATTTTGATGCAAAAGGGGTTCAGTCGTATGTATGTATCCCCCTTTTCCCATGTGCAAAAGGAAAACCCGGTTAAAGAGGGCAGGATCTACCATATTGAAGAATTATTGTCTTCACCTGATGATTTTATGGCAGCTTTTGCCTATCCTGAAAATGTATATGTTCTCATTGACCGCATCGTAGTAAAAGAATTTGACGAAGATGATATCCACAGGCTTTCGGATTCTATTGGAACCGCTTTTTATGAAGGTGAAGGAGATGTTTACCTGGAGGTGGATGGAGCAAAGCTCCTTTCTTTTAATAACAGGTTTGAACTGGACGGAATTAACTTTGAAGAACCTTCACCCAATTTATTATCCTTCAACAATCCATATGGTGCCTGCCCGACCTGCGAAGGCTTCTCTTTGGTGTTGGGTATCGATGATGACCTGGTTATTCCGAATAAGCTATTGAGTGTGTATGAGGGTGCCGTAGCCCCCTGGAAAGGAGAGAAGTTGGGTAAATGGAAAGAGGATTTTATTCGCAATGCCCGCAAGTTTGATTTTCCGGTTCATAAAGCCATAGCAGATCTTACCCCGGAGCAATACAGGATATTGTGGGAGGGAAACCAATTTGTTGATGGAATCAATGATTTTTTTAAAGAAGTTGAGCAAAATCTTTATAAGGTTCAATACAGGGTCATTTTAAGCCGTTACAGGGGAAGAACATTGTGTCCCGATTGCCATGGCTACCGCTTACGCAAGGAAGCCCTCTACATCAAAATAAATGGCAAACATATAGGAGAACTTAGTGAATTGCCCATTCGTGATCTCCGGGTTTGGTTTGATCATGCATCAAAAGAATTTAGCCCATTCGAAGCGCAGGTAGCCAAAAGAATTCTCATAGAGATCAATCACCGTATTGATACCATGCTTAGCGTAGGTTTGGGCTATTTGTCACTCAATCGACTGGCCAATACCCTTAGTGGTGGTGAAAGCCAGCGTATCCAGTTAACACGAAGCCTGGGTAGCAACCTAACCAATTCCTTATATATACTTGACGAACCTTCAATTGGTCTGCACCCCAGGGATACCTATAACCTGATCAAGGTATTGAAAGAGTTGAGGGATCTTGGCAATACTGTGGTAGTAGTGGAGCATGATGAAATGATGATGAGAGAAGCAGACCATATTATTGATATGGGCCCGCTGGCTTCCCATTTAGGTGGGGAGGTCATTGCCTCCGGAGATTACAATGCCATTATTAAAAACCCGGAAAGCCTGACGGGAAAATATTTAAAAGGCGAATTGAGTATAGATGCACCCTCCAAAATCAGGAAGTGGAATGAATCTATCATTGTAGAAGGCGCGCGCCAGCACAACCTTAAAGACATAACCGTTGAATTCCCTTTGAATGTACTTTGCGTGGTTAGCGGGGTAAGCGGCAGTGGTAAAACCACCCTAATCAAGCATATACTTTACCCGGCACTGAAGAAATTACAGGGTGAAGCTGCAGATAAAGTAGGTTTTCATAGAAATATAAAAGGAAATACGGACTCCATTGCCAGCGTGGAAATGGTAGACCAGAATCCGATCGGGAAATCTTCAAGGAGTAATCCTGTTACGTATATCAAGGCCTGGGACAATATCAGGGACCTGTTCTCATCACAGCCTCTTAGTAAAATGCGGGGTTTCCAGCCCAAGCATTTTTCCTTTAACGTTGATGGAGGTCGGTGTGATGCCTGCAAGGGAGAAGGGGAGAAGATTGTGGAAATGCAGTTCCTTGCCGATGTGCACCTCACCTGCGAGGTTTGTCATGGTAAAAAGTTCAAGGAAGAAGTCCTGGAAGTGCAATACAAGGGAAAAAATGTATTTGATGTATTGGAATTAAGTGTGGATGAAGCCATAGAGTTCTTCAAGGATGAAAAAAATATAAGCGGATGCATCAGGCCATTAAGTAATGTAGGTTTGGGTTATGTCAAATTGGGACAATCATCAGATACATTATCTGGTGGTGAGGCCCAGAGGGTGAAACTGGCTTCATTTTTAGGTAAAGGAAAAAGCATCGGCAAGATCCTGTTCATATTTGATGAACCCACTACGGGCCTTCACTTCCATGATATCAAAAAACTACTGGCATCCTTTAATGCATTAATAGAACAGGGTCATTCCATCATCGTGATTGAACATAATACCGATGTTATAAAAAGTGCTGACTGGGTGATTGATCTGGGCCCCGAAGCAGGCGTTGACGGAGGGTATCTTGTATTTGAAGGAAAGCCTTCTGACCTGAAGAAAATAAAGGAAAGCAGGACAGGCCAGTTTTTATGACAGCTATCATAAAAATATTTGGAAAAATTGTTGAGCCCCTATTGCATTCTATAAAAATTCATTTTATGTTTGTACAATCCTCTCATATCCATTGCCAAAGACCTTCTGAATTTTAATTACAATCCTCTCATATCCATTGTTAAAGACCTTTTGAATTACAATACCTTCTCGAAATCCCTACCCAATTTTCCTCTGACAGCCGTTTAACCGATTTTCTTAAACTTAAACGCATTATCATGAGAAGGATTTTTACTTACTCTTTAGCACTCGCATGTTCTTTTATAACCGTACAGGGTTATAGCCAGACACTTAACGAATTAAGCAACACAGCTTGTAATTTCATCAATTTCAACGGGGCAGAAAGTGAGAACTTTAATAATGGCTCCTCAACCAGTTTATCAGGTTTTTTTGGAACGGGATGGACCAAAGTGATCCAGGGCTCAAATGAATATATTAGCATTCCCTCAGCTGCGGAAGGGACAACTTATTCTTTAAGCACCAGGAACTATACAACTTTTGCCAATACCCTGAACCTGAAATTTAATATTTCAGGAAGTTCAAAAGTTGCTTCTTATTCCATTTATATCCAAACAGCTTCATCTACTACATTATTAGGAACTGTAGCTCATGGATCTAATGGAGTTTCAGGAGATCAATGCCTCCAGATCAACAACTGGAGCCTTTTTAATCAAACTTTCCGTTTCGTGATCAACTTCACTACTGATGCAGGCACAGACGGAAGGGGAACTTTGAATTTTGACAATTATGCACTAACCAATGTATTAGCATCTGCCACTCCACTTCCGGTTCATTTTGGTCGTGTGGATGTTAAAGCTGTTAATGCTGGAGTTGGCTTAACCTGGTTTGTTGATATGGAAGAAAATGTAAAAGGCTACGAGATCCAGAGAAGTGGCGATGGCCGTGGATTTACAGCTATTGGATTTGTTCCAGCCGGTTTGGAAAAATCATACAGCTTCGTGGACAATAAGCCTTTAACTACAGGATTTTACAGGATCAAATCAGTAGATATTGATGGCAAATACATGTATAGCATTGTGGTAGTGTTCAAAGGAGGCCAGTTTGTAGTTCCAATGAAAGCCTATATGTCTTCCAAAAACACATTGACTGTACAACACAATGAAGCTGTGAGCGGTAGCTTATTAAGCATCAGTTCCGCTGATGGCAGGTTGGTAAAATCATTGGTTCCTAATTCTGGCAGCCAACAATCAATCGTTGATCTGTCAACTGCTAAACCAGGTCTTTACCTCGTTCGTTTCGAAAATGGTACTGGCGGTGCAGAAACCTTAAAGGTCATTAAGCAATAAGCTAACTATCAATTCATAAAAAAGGCCGGGAACTATTTTAAAAGAATAGTTCCCGGCCTTTTATTTGTAATACCCGGTCTGTTTTCTTCATCATTCATATGAGTACTTTCCAGGATAGATAAGCTTATTATTTCTACGGTACCTGTGTAATATATACCTGCATTTTAATAAAGAGCATACTTCAGTATAGTAAATGCACACTACATCCATACTCTCCCTGTAGAAAACCCGTTCATACCGTATTCCTATACGGGGTTAGTACGGGTTTAGTACGGGATTACAGCGGAGATACAACGGGGTTACATATCCGAAGCCTGGTCTTTGCCAGGAGGTTTCTTAGCCTAAGGACAGGAGAGAATATTGAAGTTTCCTCAATAACCTTTGAACAAATAGCGTGTTGGAAAAAGTAGGATATAAAAAAGGCTGCTCTCCGCATAAGGAAAACAGCCTGCAATGAATGTTCATAATTCAATTTTACCTTAACCTGTCCATACTCCTGATTAGTTTTTCATCCTTCCATATACCTCGTGCTGCCAAAATATAACTACCCAATATGGCAAAATGAAAGATGCACCATAAGGCAATAACGCTATTGCCAAAATTGGTCATCTCTATAAAGTACATTGACAGGAGAATGATAGAAAGGAATATACCCAGGTAGCAAAGTTTTAACTGGAGCTTCCTGTTATCAAAAAGGAAGATGGTAACAAAACCAAGCGCACCAGTTACTACTGTGATGATACTCAACCAAATAGTTGTTGTAGCCTCAAGCGGTACACTTGTAGGGACCGCATCTTTTAAATAATCGCCATTGGCAAAAGGAAAGCGAAAGGTGATGGCGCAAAACGCGGCAACCAGTAATAACCAGATGCTTTGAATTCTTTGGATCATATATATCTGTTTAACTTAATTCCGGGTATAGGGGAAACTGTTGCATGAACTCATGTACTTCTTTTGAAACAGAACTCACTGTTTGTGCATCATCAATATTCATCAATACTTTATCTATAAGGTCTACAACTGTCTGCATATGAGATTCTTTCATACCCCTGGTGGTAATGGCGGGCACGCCTACACGAATACCTGAAGTCACAAACGGGCTTTTATCATCAAATGGAACAGCGTTCTTATTCAAAGTGATGTGCGCTTTATCCAGTGTTTCCTGGGCTTTTTTGCCTGTAATATTTTTATTCCGCAGGTCAATTAGCATCAGGTGGTTGTCTGTACCAGCGCTAATGATATTGTAGTCTTTGGCCACCAAAGCCTTTGCCATAGCCTGTGCATTGGATTGAACCTGGCGGGCATAGCTGGTAAATTCATCACTCAATATTTCCCCGAAAGCAATAGCCTTGGAGGCTATTACATGTTCTAACGGACCTCCTTGTATGCCTGGGAAAACAGCCATATCCATCAGGTGACTCATCATCCGTGTATTTCCCTTTGGATCTTTTACACCAAATGGGTTTTCGAAATCCTTACCCATTAGTATTATACCACCTCTGGGACCTCTTAAAGTTTTATGGGTAGTTGACGTAACAAAATGACAATGTTCAAATGGTGAAGCAAGTAGTCCTTTGGCAATAAGGCCTGCCGGATGTGCAATATCTGCCATTACAAAAGCACCTACTTCATCTGCAACCCTTCGGATACGGGCATAATCCCAATCGCGGCTATAGGCCGAAGCACCACATATAATCAATTTAGGTTTTTCTTTGCGGGCAACTTCTTCCAATTGTTCATAATTCACCAGGCCTGTATCCTTATGCACACCATAAAAGAAGGGCTGGTACAGTTTACCACTAAAGTTGACGGGTGACCCATGCGTCAGGTGACCTCCCATGCTAAGATCAAGTCCAAGTATCTTATCAGCGGGTTTTAAGACGGCAAGCAGCACAGCTGCATTGGCCTGCGCACCACTATGGGGTTGAACATTGGCGTATTCACATTTAAAAACCTGTTTGATGCGGTCAATAGCGAGTTGTTCTGTTTCATCTACAAATTCACATCCGCCATAATACCTTCTTCCCGGGTAACCTTCAGCATATTTGTTGGTCATTACATTTCCCATAGCCTGCATAACCTGGAGGGAAGTGAAGTTTTCGGAGGCTATCAATTCAATACCATGGCGTTGACGGTCTAATTCTTTTTGAATAATGTCAAAAACAAGTTGATCTCTTTGCATTCTAGTTGATTATGGTTCTCATGTACAAGTAGGTGAAAGAACAAAATTTATTGGGCCTGTTAACCGTTTTATCACCAGGTACATATTGCAAAAATAAGTGTGTACTGCCAAGTAAAGGCATTTGACTTGTTTAATATAAAATCAGTAATTTCGACCGCTTCTTTTTGTTGAATAATCAATGAAAAATGGTGGAAGTGTGTGGATCGGTGCCTAAGCCCACCAAAACAATTATCAATGAAAGCAATTATTCCGTTAGCAGGTGCAGGAACTAAATTAAGACCTCATACTTACACGCAACCCAAAGCCCTTATACCTCTTGCTGGCAAGACGGTTCTGAGTATAATAGTTGACCAGTTAAAGGAAGCTGGTATAAATGAATTTATATTTATTGTAGGTTACCTGGGCGAAAAGATCCAGGATTATGTAAAAGCCAATTACCCGACAATTACCGCCCATTTCGTTTACCAGAATGACAGGCAGGGTATTGGACATGCTGTCAGGCTCACTAGTAACATTGTGGCTAATGATGAAATCCTGATAGTATTGGGAGATACCATTTGTGATTATGACGTGCCCGCAGTGATCAAAAGCAATACCTCGATGATTGGCGTGAGAAAGGTCGATGATCCCAGGAACTTTGGCGTGGCTGAAATAGATTGCGATGCCAACATAACCCATCTTGTTGAAAAGCCCCATATTCCCAAATCAAATATGGCCCTGGTGGGTATTTATAAGATTAAGGAAACAGAAATGCTTTTTCAATGCCTGGAAGTGAATATCAAGCAAGGTATAAAAACGCATGGTGAATATAATATCACGGATGCCATTGATTGCATGATTCAAAAAGGCGCGCATGTCAATGCTTTCAAGGTCGATAGCTGGTTCGATTGCGGTAAAAGAGAGAGCCTGCTGGAGTCTAATGCTACCCTGTTGAAAAAATTTGGAGCAAAAGCAGAATTGAGACCTGAATATGAGAACACCGTTTTAATTCAACCCGTGAGTATAGGCAAGGGCTGTACCATTAAAAATTCAATTGTAGGTCCTAACGCTACAATTGGAGACGATACAACCATTGACTTCTCTATCGTTAAAAACTCTATTATAGGATCTTTCTCCAATCTTTTTGATATTGTGCTTGATGATTCTCTTATTGGAAGCGACACTACTATCAGGGGAGAAACAAGATCCTTGAATATTGGGGACAATACAGATATTGACCTGGGCTGACAGTTTATTGTTTCCTGCCTTGCTGCTGTCAAATCATCTTACAAAAGTCTCCCTTATTTTTACCTATGTTCTCAAATAGAATAACCGATCTGTTCAAGATCCAATACCCTATTATACAAGCAGGAATGATATGGGCGTCCGGATGGAAGTTGGCCAGTGCTGTAAGTAATGCAGGGGCCCTTGGCCTTATAGGTGCCGGAAGCATGTATCCCGAAGTTTTAAGGGATCATATCCGGAAATGCAAAGCCGCAACAGATAAGCCATTTGGTGTGAATGTTCCTTTGCTTTATCCCGAGCTTGATAAACATATCAAGGTAATTATTGAAGAAGGAGTAGAGATCGTTTTTACTTCTGCCGGCAACCCCCGGACCTGGACATCTCACTTACAACAAAATAATATAAAGGTGGTGCACGTTGTAAGCAGCAGCAAGTTTGCCTTAAAGGCACAGGAAGCAGGGTGCGATGCCGTAGTTGCTGAAGGTTTTGAAGCAGGCGGTCATAATGGAAGGGAAGAAACAACCACCATGGTTTTGGTGCCCGCTGTTACAAGTGCAGTGTCTATCCCGGTTATAGCAGCAGGCGGGATAGCTACCGGGAGGCAAATGCTGGCAGCTATGGTTTTGGGAGCTGAAGGTGTGCAGGTAGGTACCAGGTTTGTGGCCAGCGAGGAAGCTTCCTCACATTTAAGTTTTAAGGAGGCTGTAGTGCATGCAGCAGAAGGTGATACACAATTGTCATTGAAGAAGCTGACGCCGGTGCGACTTTTGAAAAATAAGTTTTTCCAGCAGGTTCAGGAGGCTGAGGCCCGGGGTGCTTCTGCTGAAGAACTAAAGGTTTTATTGGGAAGAGCCAGGGCAAAGGCCGGGATGCATGAAGGAAACCTGGATGAAGGTGAACTGGAGATTGGGCAGGTTAGTGCGCTGTTACATAATATATTGCCTGCCGGCGACATAGTCCATAACCTATGGAAAGAGTTTGAAAAGGGTCTGGCAAATCCGCTAAATAATCCTAAATTTATCTGTGAAGATTAAAGGGATATAGATACAGATCACCTTTTAATAGAAAACCATGAAATTGAAATTACTGCTTGTTACTTCTGTGTTTTGCTTGACTGCTTTGATCTCGCGTGCTAATACCACACCTGGAACTGAAATTGAAAACACAAAGAAAAATGATATTGCCGGCGGAGTGATACACTCTGAAACTCATAAGCCAATAAGTAATGTGAATGTGGTTGCTTATTCAAGCGCCAAAAAAGAAAAGGTGGCTCTAACCGATGGTAATGGAAATTATTTTTTTACAGACCTGAAACCCGGTACCTATAAACTGGTGTTTGAAAAAGATGGTTTTAAAAAAGTGACTAAGGAAAAAGTAACAATAAGGCCCGAAGAAGGTTGCCAGTTGAACATTGAAATGTCTGAAAATGATGCTTTTCAAATATTACCTGGCTTATTGTTTACGGATTTTGAATAACCTGGTCTGAAGGTATTGAAAACTGGGATGTGTGAAGAACATCCCAGTTTTTTTTATTATGGTGCAATAAAGAAATAGAATTGGCCACCCATTGCTTTTCAAATTTTTTATTTTCAAAATATGCCCATGCTTCTCCAAAGCTTTTTTTGGTCAGATCTCTCGTAGCAATTGTAATATGTGGCTTGAAAGGTCTGAGTTCAGCCTTTATATTGTACTCTTTATTATTTGTAAACTGATTTTCAACTGAACTCTTTAATGCATGTAAGTCATTGTTTGCTATGACATCAATAAAAATCGTCCTGGGGGTAAAGGCTGCAAAATTGGAAGTGTTAATGATAAATGGACAATGAGCCCTGCTGATAATATCAAGATCACTAATAAGGTCTTTTTCATGTGCAGGTTCCAGCCAAAAGGGTGGAATTAGTGTAATGTGGGCAGGTGATTTCAGGCCAACCTTGCACCCATAACGTTCCAGCATTTGTTGCTTGTAAACAAGTATTTTCTCATTCAATTCTTCAGGAAGAACATGGGCAATAAAATACATTTCCATAATGGTCCTGGCTGAATGCATATTTAAAGTTAGGGTAGCTAATTAATACAAAAGAACTCCATGAAGAAGTTCTTTTGCAGAGTTGTTTTGGTTATGACAAGCCCCTTTAATCATTTTTTATATTGAAATCATCATTGGATTTTTCAATGGTAAAATCTTTTTTCCCTTTTAAATAGGATTGGTATTTATTGGTTATTGATCCTGGTTGCTCAACACCATTGATTAATAATTTGCCGGATTTATACGATATTGTATAGTCTTTATTTTTATCTATTAATCCATCCTTAGATAAGTCTTCAATAAGGTTCTTGTAAGTCGTTAATTCTTTCTTTGCTTTTTCGATGCTTTCATGGGCCTGTTTCATCGATTTTTCAATTTGCGGCCTTATCTCTTTCAAATTGGATTGGATTTTTTCCAGGTTAACTGTTTTGGCTTTTTCCATTTCCGCATGAATCTTATCCCAGTCCACCTTGGCCACGGAATTCTCAATCTCAGCTTTGATCTTGTCGAAATCTATTGCCTTCACATTTTTATCCAGTTCCGCCTTCATTTTCTGTAGGTTCTCTTCCTGTAAGGCCTTTTGTACATCAGCATTGATCTTCGCGGCATCAACCTCTTTCATTGCCTGTGCAAGTTCTTCCTGCATTTTTTTTGTATCCAACTGCAGGTTTTTGGTTGCCTCCTGCAGATCCTTTTCCATTTTGGAAAAATCTATGTCTTTCATTGATCGGTCAACTTCCGCCTTGCTTCTTTCCAATTCTTCCAGGGCTTCATCTATATTCCTGATCTTCTTACCACGTTCTGGTAATGTATCTGAATGGGAAGGTTTGGATTTGGAGGGTTGTTGCTGAAAGGCAAGCGCAGTGCAAAGAATAAAAGCAGCTATTGCTACCAGTGGCATTTTTTTCAATAATAATGTCTTATTCATAAACAAGGTTTTTGATTAACGAAACATTTCGTACCAAATGTACGATTGATTTCGTAAAACCTGATTTGCCCATGTATTTTCCATTTTCTTTAACGTCTGACCCATTTGGCCATTTCTTTCCAACTTGGTTTTTTACCGTACAGGAGAATGCCTGTCCTGTATATTTTGGCACTAAGCCAGGTAGTGAAGAGAAAACCAATGACAAGGCAAACCATAGACAGGCCTAATTCCCAATACGCTACTGTGCTGGGAACGCCGAATGGAATTCTTGACATCATCACAATGGGAGAGAAGAACGGAATGATACTACTCCATTTCGCCAGGGAACTGGTTGGATCGTTAATGGAATTGATCATTATAATTATTGCGATCACGATAGGCATGGTGATGGGGAAAGTAAGGCTTTGTGCATCCTGTGCGTCTTCATTCACTGCACTTCCAACAGCAGCAAACAGGGCGGCGTAGAATAAATAACCCCCGATGAAATAGAAAATGAAACAACCAATGACCAGGGGCCAGTTGACGGATGAAAGTGTTAGTTGGGCATTGGCTATGGTCTTAATGGCTTCCGAAGTTTGGGCAGAAGAACCAGACATTTGGTTGCCCTGTGACTGCACCTGTTGTAATACTTCCGCCGGAATGAAAGACATCATTATACTGCTGATGCCAAAAATCAATATGATCCAGATAAGGAATTGTGTTAAACCAACAGCTCCGATGCCCAGTATTTTACCCATCATTAATTGAAAGGGCTTTACAGAAGATATGATCACCTCAGCTATCCTGTTTGTCTTTTCTTCCATAACTCCTCTCATTACCATTACGCCATAAACAAATAAAGTAATGTAAATAAGAAAGGCTGTCAGGTAGCCTATGCTGCTTGCCAAATTGAAATCGGACCGGGTACTGTTTCCCAATTCGCCTTTTTTCACTGATTCAACAGAAGTGAGCTCAGCTCTTTTCTTCAAATCATCAATACGTTTGGGGTCAATCTTCAGCGAATCGGCGATAATATTATTTTCAAGTGCACGGGATATATCTTTTTCTATCTGGTCATTGGCAAAACGACTGAGGCTTTTTTCTGTAATGACCTTAAAATTATTGCTTTGATTGATGCCGGTATGAGGAGGATACAATAAAGCTGAATAACCTTTTAAATGGAAATTGCTTGTATCTATATCTGTACGGAAATCGTAACTGACTGATTTGCTACCTTCCAGGTTGGATTTTAAAATACCATTGGGATCTACTACGGCTATCTTTTCATTCCTGATATTTTTAACTGTAACGAAGATCACTGTACCGATGATACCTACAAATAACAACGGTGTCAGGATAGTCGATAGTATAAAGGTCTTCTTGCGTACACGACTCAGGTATTCGCGTTTTATAATGAGTGCAGTTTTGTTCATGGTAATAATTTAAGCGGGTATGTTTTGAAATGCCCTGGCAGCAGGTGTACCCTCTACCAGTTGGATAAAAATCTCATTTAATGAAGGAAGAATTTCCTGGAAAGAATGAATGGAACTGTTTTGGTTGATATAATGCCGTAGGACATCATTGGGTGTGCGACCATCATGAATCTTTACCACCAGGGAATGGTCTTCATTTTCCCTGATAATGTCAAATACTTGATTATCTCCTGCACCAGAATAGGAGTCCAAACCAATTTTATAAAGGTTCTGCTTGAACTGTTGTTTTACTTCCTTTACACTACCATCCAATATTTTTTTGCCTTTATTCACAAGTACTATCTGGTCGCAGATCTCTTCCACCTGCTCCATGCGGTGGGTACTGAAAATAATGGTAGCACCATTTTTTGCCAGTTTATAAATTTCCTCTTTGATGATATTGCTGTTTACAGGATCCAGCCCACTGAAAGGTTCATCCAGGATGATCAGTTTGGGATCATGAAGGACAGTTGTAACAAATTGGAGCTTTTGAGACATACCCTTTGAGAGGTCTTCCACTTTCTTATTCCACCAGCTTTGCATTTCCAGCTTTACAAACCATTCCTTGATCAGGCGAAAAGCTTCATTTTTTTCAAGGCCTTTTAACTGGGCCAGGTATAAGGCATGTTCCCCGATCTTCATCTTTTTGTATAAGCCTCTTTCTTCAGGCATATACCCGATCTGTTCTACATCTTTCATGGCATCAAATGATGCGCCTTTAAAAAGAATGCTGCCGGAATCAGGATACAGGATACCCGTGATCATTCTTAGCAATGTGGTTTTACCAGCTCCATTGGGTCCTAATAGTCCAAATATGGTTCCCGGTTCAACCGAAAAGCTGATATCATCAACAGCTTTTTGTGTAGCGTAATACTTTTTTAAATTATGGAGTTCTAAAAGAGCCATGCAGAAAGTTTTGTGTAGTAAATATAAAATGACAATGACCAGGGAGATTTAAAATTATACCAAAAGGCTCATTGTCCATATAAAAGGAAAGTATTGATATATAAACAAGGCTATTTTAATTGGCCGGTGATCACCGCAATGCGATCTGCTATTCTTTCGCCATCCATAGCGGCGCTGACAATGCCCCCTGCATACCCGGCACCTTCCCCACAGGGAAAGAGCCTTTTTATTTGTGGATGCTCCAGGCTTTCCTCTTCACGAGGAATCCGGACAGGTGATGAGGTCCTGGATTCAGTAGCCACAACTACTGCTTCATTGGTCAGGTATCCTTTCATTTTTTTGCCGAATTCAATAAAAGCTGATTGTAAAGACTGAAATATAAATGGAGGCAGTACTTCTTTTAAGTTGGCAGAGTGAATTCCGGGCAGGTAACTGCAATCGGGTAAATTGGATGACACGATATTTTTAGTGAAGTCTGCCATGCGTTGTGCGGGAGCAACCAATTTGCCGCCGCCAATCTCAAATGCCTTCTGCTCAACTGATTGTTGAAAATACATGGCTGCCAAAGGCCCATGATTTTTGAATGGAGCGATGTTCCTTTCATCAACCGTTACCACGATCCCGCTATTGGCATAGGGATTATTTCTTTTGGAGGGCGACCAGCCATTGACAACGATCTCGTTGGCATTAGTGGCAGCAGGGGCTATAATGCCACCAGGACACATACAAAAGGAAAAAACGCCTTTACCCTGGACCTGTTGCACCAGGCTGTAAGACGCTGGAGGTAAATAGTCGCCGCGTGTAGGACAATGGTATTGAATAGAGTCTATCAGGGCCTGGGGATGTTCAACCCTTACCCCCAATGCAAAGGGTTTTGATTCTATCAGGATTTTCCTGGCATGGAGTAACTCAAAGATATCACGGGCTGAGTGACCTGTTGCCAAAACCACCGCATCGCCTGTAATGCTATCACCGTCACTACATTGTACACCTTTAATGCTGCCTTCTTTTATATGTAGATCAGTAACCTTTTTTTCAAACAGAACTTCTCCACCACAGGCAATTATTTTTTCCCTGATGGATGTAATGATATGCGGAAGCTTGTTCGTTCCTATATGTGGATGTGCATCATATAATATGGTATCAGATGCTCCAAAATGGAATAACATACTGAGGATGCGGTTAATATCTCCTCTTTTATTGCTTCGGGTATATAGTTTGCCATCGCTGTAGGTACCTGCGCCGCCTTCTCCAAAACAATAATTGCTTTCAGGGTTTACAACGCCTTCCTTATTAATGGCAGCAAGATCCCGGCGGCGGGCACGAACGTCCTTGCCTCTTTCCAGTACAATAGGTTTGATGCCATGTTCAATCAATCGCATAGCCGAAAACAGTCCGGCAGGTCCGGCACCTATGACTATTACTTTAATTTTTGATTGTTTAACATCCTGTAATTCTAATGGAACAAGATCCCTTATATGGTAGGGTTCATCAATAAAAGAAGTTAAGGAAAGATTGATCCATGGCTGCTTGCCCCGTGCATCTATAGATCTCTTATGAATGATGAACCCTGATATTCTTTCCTGGGGTATACCTGAGGATAAGGATAAGGCTTTCATTATGAGTTGATCATCTGCAGCCTCTGAGGGTAAGAGCTTTAAGGAAACTTTTTGTTGCATGTGTCAGGTTTTTATCCCGAAAAAAATATCCCTGCAAAAATGGAGGAAGAGATTGGCAATTAAGCACAATGAGTTCCTAATTTCCTTTCGGAAAATGATTCTTGTCAGGTTAAAAGAAGAGTTCCGCTTTTTATACTTGCAATACTCCAAAATGTTCGTAGATTAACAGGGGAAAATTTAAAAATAGGCTTCTTCTTCAGGTAGTAAAAATTCTCAGGAATAAAAATTTTTTTTTCGCATGCTTTTTTAGATATTCGCTTTCCTGTCCTAAAAAAATTTTTTTTTACACACTCTGTGAAAAACCTATCTGAATAAATTTGTAACTCAATATAAAAACTGCTTTGGCGTACATGGAGAAAAATGCAGAACTAGTTTGGTCCAATTGTTTATCTATCATAAAAGATATAGTAGAATGGCAGCATTTTAAGACCTGGTTTGAACCTATCCAACCCGTTATCCTGAAAGAAAATGTTTTGATTATCCAGGTGCCCAGCCAGTTTTTTTATGAATACCTGGAAGAGCATTATGTGAACCTGTTGGCCAAAACATTAAAAAGAGAGTTAGGAAAAGATGCACGCCTGGAGTACCGTATAATGGTAGATGGTGGAAACACAAGGAATAAACCGGTAACAGTTGATATGGCAGGTCATTCTTATAAATCTTTTACCAATAATGAAATGGACTTTCCGCTGGTTATTAATACGCCTGTAAAAAATCCTTTTGTTATTCCGGGGTTGAAAAAAATGCACATCGACCCGCAACTCAATCCAAATTATACATTAGAGTCTTATATAGAAGGTGATAGCAACAGGGTAGCGCGCAGAGCCGGTAAAACTGTAGCTGAAAAACCCGGCGCCAATTCATTCAATCCTTTGGTAATTTATGGTGGAGTGGGATTGGGGAAGACACACCTTGCCCAGGCAATAGGTAATGAGGTGAAAAGATTGCAGCCCAATAAAGTGGTTCTGTATGTAAGCTCTGAAAAATTTATCAACCAGTTTGTTGATCATAGCCGCAATAATGCCATTAATGATTTTATCCATTTCTACCAGTTAATAGATGTATTGATCATTGATGATGTGCAGTTCTTCAACAGGGCGGAAAAATCACAGGATGCTTTCTTTGCCATTTTCAATCACCTGCATCAATCAGGAAAGCAACTGGTACTGACCTCTGATAAATCTCCTAAAGACCTGGAAGGTGTTCAGGAAAGATTATTGAGCCGCTTCAGGTGGGGTTTGAGTGCAGACATCCAAATGCCTGATTACGATACACGTATCGAGATATTGGAAAGGAAGATGAAGAACGATGGGTTGGAAATGCCCAAAGAAGTAGTAAAGTATATAGCTTATAATATCAACACGAATATTCGCGAACTGGAAGGAGCACTGATCTCCTTATTGGCACAATCTTCGCTTAACCGAAGGGAAATTGACCTAGACCTTGCGAAAAAAGTGTTGCGAAACTTTGTAAAAACATCCAGTAAAGAGATTACCATCGATACCATTCAGAAAATGGTTTGTGATTATTTCGATGTGCCTTATGATAAGCTATTGCAGAAGACCCGTAAGAGGGAGATCGTGCAGGCAAGGCAGATCACGATGTACCTGGCAAAGGCATTTACCAAGAATTCATTAAAGACAATTGGAGAGCATTTTGGAGGCCGTGATCATACAACGGTTATTCATTCCTGCCAGACTGTTAAGGATCTTATGGATACCGATGGCACCTTCCGCGACAGTGTGATGGAGTTACAGCAAAAAGTGCAGTTAGCCGCTATGTAATAGATTGATATTATTGAGATAGGCCCCAAATTCTGAAGCAATATTTTTAGAATTTGGGGTTTATTTTTTTTAGTAATTACCTTGATATCCCTATTTTTGCAACCCTTGCAAATGAGGTGAGGGAAATTGTGGGCAAAGGGTGAGGTGGATGAGTGGCTGAAATCAACGGTTTGCTAAACCGTCGTAGGGCCTTAAAGCTCTACCGAGGGTTCGAATCCCTCCCTCACCGCTGGACACGGGAAGTAGCGCAGGCCGGTAGCGCACCTGGTTTGGGACCAGGGGGTCGCAGGTTCGAATCCTGTCTTCCCGACAAAACAAACAGAGCCTCTGGCGAAAGCCAGGGGTTTTTTGTTTTGAAGTGGTGCAAGCTTGCTTGCAAAAACGGAAAAACAAAAAACCCTTGGATGCTCGAAGTGCAGGCAAAGGCTTTGTTTGTTTTAGTACACCTCATTTTAGGATCAGCGCAGCTAATCCTTTTATTGTTTTGGAGCCATGCAAGCTTGCTTGTTGATGGCGGAAAAACAAAAAAACCCTGGATACTCGAAGTGCAGACAGAGGTTTTGTTTGTTTTAGGCCGCCCCATTTTAGGATCAGCGCAGCGAATCCTGTCTTCCCGACTACGCCCTCTGAAGCTCGATAGAGTGAAGGCGGGTCATTGTCCGCCATAGCTTTAGCGACGGTGGGCTTTTTTATTTCGATTATCTTAAAAATCCGGGTCGGGCGCAGCCCGATTATTTACACACAATAGACCCGTGCTTACATTGTCATTGTAAGGCCCGGAACTCGAAGTACATGCAGAGACATTGTTGTTTAAGTACACCACATTTTAGCGACAATGGACTTTTTATTAATATTATTCTAGCTTGCTTACATATACAGAAAAGAAAAAGGGCACTTGATCACTCTGGTGCGACAAAGGTTTTAGGAGACTGTATAAAATGCAGACAGAAAATAACAATTACCGGTTAAGAACTCTCTGACTTCATTTCATTAACTTTTACTCAGAAACCCTAACCACCTTCATCCCATAATGCCTGGGATGCACTGCCAGTTCATTGCCTTCCATACAACTGAGCTTTAATATCACCATCCAGGGCACCTTTCTTGCCGGCAGCTTCAAATGCAAAACGCATTGGTCTGTGTCATTAAAATTATACAACTTCGATTCCTCACTGTCTATCATAATGCTACGATCCTTGCTTGCATCTCCGGATAACAATATAGCCTCAAAATAATAACCACTCACAAGCCTGCTGTTTCGTTTGATAACATGCCTGCCTACAGGTAGGGTAAGCGCAACCTCCCCATCTTTTATAACTATACTTACAGGCTGAAGGAGCAGCTGTTCCAGTGGATGCTTTTTTTGAAAATCAAACCCTTCCAGGAAATGAAAATCCATCTTCCCCCTGGCATTCATTGCCTTCTTCAGCATTCCTGCCATACTCGCCTGGGCCCACCCCTTGGCCAGTCCTTCAAAATAAGGCGCCAGCCTGGCAAATAAGCGCCCTGCAGCTTTATTGGTAGATGATGTTAATGATGCATTCTTAGACAAAGAAGCATTCAGTACCGCTGGTTTAATTGTCCCCCTTTTCCTTTTCCAGATATACCGGTCTTCCAGCTCCGAAAGAATGTATAAATCAGGATCGGGACAGGGAGGTATTGCTTTCCTTTTTTTATCTGGCATATGTTAGTTTGGCAGATCAATCAAAAACTACTTCCAAACTATAAAAATTATTCCTTTATTCAAATACTTATAGAGATATTATAGAGGTGTTATAGAGGATTTATAGAGATCATCATGTATACTTGCTCCCTGCTTTCTTGCACCTTACTACATATTTTCTTCTGGTATAACAAGAGGATGCTTAAGATACAAAGCATTTATGGGCACTGGACCTATTGATTAATGAGATTGATAAGCGATATAGCTGCGTTACTTTTTTCGATTTAAATGCAAATCTTTATCATTGATGTGTAGTTATATGAAATTACGCTAATCTTGCTCATTTATTTGCTAATGCCTCTCTTACCTTAGGCGCTATCTTAGTTCCAAATAACTCAATGGATTTCATCAGCGACAAATGAGATGGCCCACCTACATCCATATGCGCAGAAAAGCGGGTAAGGCCAAATAGTTCCTCCATTTTCAGGATCTTATCAATGGCTTCATTAGCATTACCGATCAAAAGATGACCCTTCGGCCCCCGTCCATACTCAAATTGCTGCGACTGGTAGGATGGCCACCCTCTCTCACGTCCAATACGGTCCATTTGAGCTGCGTATAATGGATAATATGCTTCAGAAACCTGTTTGCTGTTCTCTCCAAAAAAGGAATGCATATGAACACCCACCCGGAGCGACTGGGGTTCATGGCCAAAATGTTCATACACTTTCCTGTAATAATCAAATAAGGGCTTGAAGTGAGCAGGATTACCACCAATAATAGCAAAGATCACAGGCAATCCATGCTTTCCGGCTCGTAGAACAGATTCCGTGGTTCCTCCCACAGCTACCCAAATATCAAGGTGATTATCTACAGGACGGGGATAGATTTCCTGGTTGACAAGGGCAGGCCTGAACTGTCCTTTCCAGTTTACCCTTTCTTCATTATTAATCTGCAATAACAGGTTCAATTTTTCTTCAAATAAAGCATCATAATCTTTCAGGTCATATCCATACAGCGGAAAAGACTCAAGGAAACTGCCTCTTCCCACCATTAGTTCGGCACGCCCTCCCGAGATCAGGTCTATAGTAGCATAGCTTTGATATAGTCTCACCGGGTCAGACGAACTTAATACGGCAACAGCGCTACCCAGCTTGATGTGTTTAGTTACTGTTGCTGCTGCTGCCAGGATAATTTCGGGTGTTGACACGGCATAGTCAGCACGGTGATGTTCACCTATACCAAAAAAGTCCAGTCCCACTTCGTCCATCAATTTTATCTCTTCTATTAGCTCTTGTAATCGTTGCTGCGTGGACTGCACTTCACTTTTATTGTTAATGTGCTGATCGCCAAACATGCCTATACCCAGTTCCATGCCTATTTATTTAATTAACAAAGGTACTTTCTGGACAACCTTGCATCCTGTTTAAGACATAAAAATCATAACTGCTGGAAAAAACACGACATCTTCTTGCATTACTATCCATGAAGATTTATTTGACATTAGAATAAGTTATTTAGAAGTGCATATTGAAGTAACATGATAGTCTTTGCATCCCTAATCTCCCCATTTTTCATCTTGCCAATAGCACTATCAATACTCATTTCCAATACTTCTATATTTTCTTCTTCATGCTCCATGCCACCTCCCTCTGTAATTTTCATCATAGGTGTATATTGGGCGACAAAGAAATAAAGGATCTCCGTTACAGAACCTGGTGACATATAGGCTTCGAAAACCTTCTGCACATTATGAACTTTATATCCTGTTTCTTCTTCTGTTTCCCGCAGTATGCAGGCCTCAGGGTCATCCTTTTCCAGCAACCCTGCACAGGCCTCTATCAGCATCCCTGTTTTATTTCCATTAATATAGGTAGGTATCCGGAACTGCCTTGTAAGTATGACAGTACGGTTTTCCTTATTATAAAGTAGGATTACAGCACCATTCCCCCTGTCATAGGCTTCCCGGCTTTGAACCATTCTTTCCCCATTTGCCTTAACATATTGGTAAGTTACCTTCTTCAGGGTATACCAATTATCCGACAATATATCTGTCTGCAGGATCTTTATATCATTGATCATGACTATGGTGTTTGTAATGTTTTATCTTGAAAATAAATCAGAGATATACCTGGACTTTTTATTCATTCCAATACTTTATTAAACGGCTTCTGTCACCTGCTTTTGTTTTTCTTCCTTCTGCTTTTTTAGTTCTTTAAATCTTTGATACAATAACAAGGCAAGGAATGAAGAGGTCATCCCCACTACAATACCTGCCAGGACATCCGTCACAAAATGCTGCGCCAGGTAAACCCTGGAATACCCTACAAAAAATGCCACCAAAGGAAAAAAGATCGTCCAGAATTTTCTTTTCAATAGAAAGGCCATCAACAGGGCATAGGTAAAAGCAATACTGGTATGGCCTGATGGAAAGCTGCTGGTGCTGTGTACTTCCACTCCGGTAACTGTATGAGCCTGTTGCTTTAATATGGCTATGGGGCGCATAGCATCGGCGAATACCACCCATTTACAGAATTGGGTTAATAGTGTGCAAATCACGAAAGCAGCTATAACAGTAAAAAGAAAATCTTTTTTATATACCAGCACATAGGCCAGCAAGGGTAGCCATATCATTCCATCTCCCAGGTAGGTATAGTATTTAAAGAATACATCAAACGATGAATTATGAAATTGGTTGATGATCAGGAAAGAGTGGTTCTTTCCATAAACCGAAATAAAAAAACTGATTAAAATAGCCAGGAACAGGCTGAAACCGGCAGCGAATCTATAATGCCAATAGGCTTGACTTCTCAACAAGACAGGACAATTTTGAAGGACAAAGATATAGGCCTCAAAAATTGCACATAAAAAAACCGCTTTCAGGGAAAGCGGTTTCGTGGATATAGAATGGATGGATGTTAAAACCGGTAACCAAGCGACAAGCCAAAACCAGTATTATTCAATTTGGTCTTGTCATTGGTTGCAGTTGTCTTCGGATTAATGTCTGCTAAACCCAATTGGGCATTCACCTGGAAAGAAACGTTGTTGGCAAACTCATAGCCTGCCAGTAAGTTTCCGCCAGCATCAAAACGTTTGAATTGAGGGGCAGCAGATGTAGCATCGTAGTCCTTATTAAATTGTACATCTGTCGAATTCCCACTGGCCGGCACCACTTTTCCCGCAACACCAAAACCTACATAAGGTCCAAATCCTAATAACATATTACCAGAACCTAATACAGGCTTATAAACAAAGTTTACAGGCACTTCTATGTAAGATAGCTTCACCTTACTACCATTGCTCCATTTAGCCCCTTTTGTGCTGTATAAGGCACCAGGTTGAAGGTAGAAGCCTGAACTCAATGGTATTTCAGCATTCACGCCAGCATTGAAGCCGGTTAAAAGATCATTCTTCAGGCTATTGCCTGCTGCATCTTTTCCATTAATATTCTGAAAGTTTACACCTGCCCGGATTCCAAAACTGGTGCGTCCTGTTTCTTTAACCATGCTTTGTCCATAGGCAGTTCCTGTCATGATTCCCGCAATAGCGGCAATGATCATTTGTTTCTTCATATTCTATAGTTTAAGGATTATACTAATTACTCTCCGGCTTCTTTTTTAGCTTCTGCCTTCATTTTTTCATTGGCTGTGATCACAAATTCTACCCGGCGGTTTTGTGCCCGGCCATCTTCTGTATCATTACTTGCAATAGGATCATTTTCACCCATTCCTTTTGTACTTATACGACCGCTGTTAATACCATGATTTCTTAAATAGCCGGATACCGAATTGGCGCGACGTTCTGAAAGTGCCAGGTTGTATGCATCAGTACCCTTATTATCTGTATGACCAAGCACCTTGATATCAGTGTCAGGATATTTGTTCAGTACATTGATCAGTTTATCAAGATTAGTGGCAGCATTGGTTCCGAGGTCTGACCGGTCGAAGCCAAATAATACCTTCTCCTTAAAATCGATCACAATACCTTCCCCTACACGTCTCACTTCCGCATCTCCCAATACCTTCTTCATTTCTTCTGCCTGCTTATCCATCTTATGCCCGATCACTGCTCCGGTTGCACCACCAACTGCTGCCCCAATTATGGCACCCATGGCTGTATTGCCAGCTGCTTTTCCTATCACTGCACCAATTGCTCCTCCACCCGCAGCTCCGATCACCGCACCTTTTTGTGTTTTGTTCATGGATTTACAACCAGATGCAATAAGCCCCATCAATGCAATAGTTACTGTCAAAAGTTTAATTGTCTTCATAGCGTTTTATTTGCTTTGCAGTTTCCAAACTCCATACCCAATTGGTTCGTTTGCAAAATTTTAAGAGTTGTGTTAACAATTTCAAAACGCATATAAATGATGAAAGGGGTATAAAAAGAAAAGAGGCTGCCGAAGCAACCTCTTGTCCTATTTACCGAGAAGACTATCTTGAATCTCGTTATTATTGCTGGCCTTGAGGCTGCAATGTACCTGTAGTAGTAGTGTTCTGGTCAACTTTCGTTGCAGAATAAAAAACAACCTTGGCTTTAGATTTAGAATCCTTTGTTTTTGTTTTCACTTTTACTTGCGTTCCGGTATTGGCAATGTCTGCATTTGCAGTTGCTGCTGCATCAGCCGCAACACCAAATATCTCACCTGGATTTGCTTCATTATAAGCCTTACCAATGGCAACATTTAATGTATTGGTAGAAGGATCAAATATTAAAGTTCCTTCAGGCACGCTTGTACCGCTTTCTGTTTTTTGTGCAACGATCCTGTAAGTTGCAGGAGATTGTTTCAGGAAAGCTTTGATCTTACCCTGTGGCAATCCTTCAACCCACACCATACCCTTGCTGGCTGAATCCATACTAACTGTTAGTGTAGTTGTTGAATCGGTTGTAAGGTGATAAGTACCAAGAACAGGGAATGCTTTTTCAAGTGTTAATGCCTCAGGCATAGGCTGAAGCGTATACTTTGCTCTGATAGAATCTACAGTTGATTGTGCATTAACAGAAGCTGTTATGAACAGTGCTGCAATAAATAGAAAAATGGTGTTTTTCATACGTAAAACTTTTTATTTGGGAAAGGTTTTCGCCCTACTTACGTAATACTGTGCCAAATTTTAAAAATTCAGAAAATAAATTGCCATTTCAGGCCCGATTGTTAAATTCTTTAGCAAAATAAAAGGGCAGCGTATCTTCGCTTTTTAGCTGTGGAGCTTTAATTATGAAAAAAAATTTGTTGCCTGGAAATGGTGAAACGCCTGAAGAGTTTATTGAAGTATTTGGTGCCAAGGAGCACAACCTGAAGAATGTAGATATCTCTATTCCCAAAAATAAACTGGTGGTAATTACTGGTATCAGTGGAAGTGGAAAATCATCACTTGCTTTTGATACTATATATGCGGAAGGTCAGCGGCGGTACATGGAAACCTTTGGCGCTTATGCACGACAGTTCATTGGTGAAATGGAACGACCCGATGTTGATAAGATCACCGGGCTATCTCCGGTCATATCCATTGAACAAAAAACCACTAACAAGAATCCTCGTTCTACAGTCGGCACTGTTACAGAAGTGTATGATTTTCTCCGGTTGCTTTTTGCCAGGGCCAGTGATGCCTATTCCTACAACACGGGAAAGAAAATGGTGCGATGGAGCGAAGATGAAATAGTGAATAATATCTATAAAAGATTTGATGGTTATAAGATCACGCTGCTGGCGCCATTAGTACGTGGACGTAAAGGTCATTACCGTGAATTGTTTGAAGAGGTTCGAAAGAAAGGCTTCCTGAAAGTTAGGGTGGACGGTGAGGTGAAAGACCTTACTCCAAAGATGCAGGTCGACCGTTATAAGATCCATGATATAGAATTGGTGGTAGACCGGATGAAGGTGACAAAGGATATGCGTACACGTATTAGCCAGAGTGTGCAGGATTCTCTTCGCCTGGGCAAGGACCTGATGTTTGTGATGTACGAGGTAGAAGGTCAGAGATCATCATTATCCAAATATGGTGAAGCGGCCTACAGCCGCCAGTTGATGTGCGAGGATACAGGAATCAGTTACGAGGAACCTTCACCAAATTCATTTTCATTTAATTCTCCTTACGGAGCATGTCCAACATGCAAAGGTTTGGGACAGGTATATACTGTTGACATGAAAGCGATCATTCCTGATGATAGCCTTAGCATCAATGAAGGTGGTATAGCGCCATTGGGGGGAGAGAGGGAAGCATATATTTTCAGGCAGGTGCAAACGCTTTCCAGGAAGAGTAAATTCAGTTTGGATAAACCTATTAAGGATCTTCCTGAAAAAGCCCTCAACCTGGTTCTTTATGGTAAGGAAGATGGTATAACAGGGGAGGAGCTTCAGTTTGATGATGAACAGATTGATGGGAATGTGTACAGCGGAGACTTTGAAGGAGTGGTCAACCAGGTAAAGCGTTGGTTTGCTACCAGTACCAGTGAGGCTATACAACGATGGGCTGAGGCCTTTATGGAATTGACCACCTGCAGCACCTGCGGGGGTACAAGACTGAAAAAAGAAAGTCTTTGGTTCAAGGTTGATGAAAAGAATATTGCAGAACTAAGTAATAAGGACCTGGTTCAATTACAACAATGGTTTGAAGGCATTGAATCAAGGTTGAGTAATAAGCAAAATATAATTGCCAGGGAGATCATTAAGGAAATCAGGGAGCGTTTACAATTCCTCCTGGATGTTGGTCTTACTTATCTTTCCCTTAATCGTCCAACAAGAACTCTAAGTGGTGGTGAATCCCAACGTATTCGTTTGGCAACACAGATCGGTTCACAACTGCAGGGAATTACCTATGTGCTTGATGAACCCTCTATTGGTTTACACCAGAGAGACAATCACCGATTGATCACGGCACTTCAAAACCTTCGGGATATTGGAAACAGTGTGATAGTCGTAGAACACGATAAGGACATTATGCTGGCTGCCGATCATTTGATTGATGTTGGACCTAAGGCCGGCTTCCATGGAGGCCGTATTATGGCCCAGGGCACTCCACAGGCGGTATTGAAACAGGATACGCTTACAGCGCATTTCCTGAATGGCGAAAGAGAAATCGCTGTACCCACTGAGAGAAGAAAGGGAAATGGAAAGAATATAGAAATAAAAGGAGCTATTGGAAATAACCTGAAGAATGTTTCCGTAAAGTTTCCATTGGGTAAAATGATCGTGGTTTCGGGTGTGAGTGGAAGTGGTAAATCAAGCCTGATCAATGAAACGCTTTATCCGCTTCTATCGCAATATTGTTACAATTCCAAATTCAATGCGCTGGGATATAAAAAAATCACAGGGCTGGAAAATATTGACAAGGTGATAGAAATTGATCAGTCGCCTATTGGACGCACACCAAGAAGTAACCCCGCTACGTATTGTGGGTTTTTTACCGAGATACGAACCTTGTTTGCTTCGATCCCCGAAGCCAAGATCCGTGGATATACTGCAGGTCGTTTTTCTTTCAATGTAAAAAGCGGCCGATGTGAAGTTTGCGAAGGCAGTGGATTGCGGACAATTGAAATGAATTTCCTGCCCGATGTATATGTGCATTGTGAAAAGTGTAATGGCAAAAGATACAACAGGGAAACACTGGAGATACGGTATAAAGGCAAATCAATAGCGGATGTGCTGGATATGACGGTTGAAGAAGCTGTTGAATTTTTTGCTGCCGTTCCGTTCATATACCGGAAGATTAAAGTACTGGAAGATGTCGGCCTGGGATATATCACACTGGGTCAGTCAGCAGTTACCCTCAGCGGGGGGGAGGCTCAGCGGGTGAAGCTGGCTACAGAATTGGCCAAAAGAGATACGGGTAAAACCTTTTATATTTTGGATGAACCAACAACAGGTTTACACTTCGAGGATATTCATCATCTTCTTGAAGTGTTGAATAAACTGGTGGACCGTGGGAATACTGTCCTTGTCATTGAGCATAACATGGATGTGATCAAGGTAGCTGATCATATTATCGATATTGGTCCTGAAGGTGGAGAGGGTGGTGGTTTGGTTTTATTTGAGGGCAAGCCTGAAGACCTGGTGAAAATTAAGCAAAGCCACACGGCCAGGTTTCTGAAAGAAGAACTGAAATAAACATTCCGGAAGTTGACTGGTTGAAAAAAGTTGACTGGTTGACAAGAAGAAGCGAATGCTGTTCGTGAATTTAAATGAAGAACCCAAAGCAGCAGAGGGTATTTAAGCAAATCTCTTGAAAAGAGCTGGTGGCTTTTTCATTCGGATACAAGATTATACCAAGCCCCCTGCATGTACGGGTTTTAGTTATGGCAAGAAAAAGAACTAAGTGGAAAAAGTTCCAATAAGGAGGGCAGAAAGTAGTTAATAAAATTTAGCGTACGAATATAGGGAACGGATTAGGTTTCATCAACCGATATTGCATTTTATTAAGCTCTCTGCCGCTTATTGGAAATGTTTTTATTTGATAAGTAATTTACCTTCTTCAATGCTTTCATCATTGGCAAACACATTGTACATGTATGTGCCTTTTGTCAGACTGCTAATTGCCTTCTTCTCTTTACTTTTCAATACTGTCTGGTAGATCAAAGTGCCTTCCAGGTCAAAAATGTAAAAGTGCAAAACCTGTTCTGACTTTGATGTCACGCTGATATCACCTGTATAACTTGGATTGGGGCTTATGCTGACAGTATTATTCTTCTTGTCAGTATCCTTCGCCTTGCTCTCATTGGTGGAGCTCAGGTTGTAAGAGTAATTGCTTGCCTGGGCATTGGCTGCCGAAAAACAAACAAAAAGTAAAGCAGTTAGTATGATTTTATTTTTCATGTTCACAGTATTAATAGAATGAAGGACAACGCATTTGTCTTGCTGCTCTTCCGTTAGGAGAATTGTAATCATTCAATCTCCAGCCCAACTTTAATATCGTTGAAAAGAAACTGTCATTTTGTTTTGGATTACCACGTTGTTCGCCATCGGGTGGAACGCGGTTAGATGAACCTCCGGGTTTAAATCCTTCACGGAAATATAACTGGTTGGCCATTGCTGCCTGCTCTGGTGTAAGGTAATTGGCAAACAAAGCATTGTCAATGTAGGTGGTGCTTACGTCATCCACGTAATCAGTAAATGATTTGCGGTGCATGATTTCCATACCTACATAAAAATTATCCCTTACATAATATTTGAAACCTGCCCCGATAGGAATTTCCCAGGACATCAGTTTGTATTCTTTTCTGTCAGGATATTCAGCCATTCCCTGGCCTTCTAGTCTTAAGGGTTTAAGATCTACCCATGTCGCTCTTCCAAATGGATCATAATATTTTCCTTTGGGATTGAATTTAAATGCTCCAAAGCCTATCACACCATAAGGCCGCAACTTTCCCTGCAATCCATCATAACGCTCCATGAATACGGTTGGATATATTTCTAATGCTCCATAAGCTTCCCAAAGAGGTGACTGGAACTGCAGGTTACGCTTTTCACGGAAATATTCATCGCCCCCTTTATTGTGGATGATGCTATCATAACCTTCCAGGCGACCCTGGTTAATGGCTACACGAAAACCCAGCCACTCGGTAGGGTAAACATTTACAAAAATTCCTTTTGCAAGGTTAATAGTGGAGAAGTTCAGATCTTTCACAAACCGGGTTCCTTTTCCATAGTTACCGCCAAGATCTCCAAGGAATATCAATGGGCCTATTCCTAAGCCTATTTCGACCTTACCGTTACCGGTAGATATGGATTGGGAGAAACTTCGTAAAGTAGAAAGGGTTAACGCGAGAATGAGTACTAGTGTACGTACGCCTGGTACATTTGTTCTCATAGAATTGGGTTTTTGGTTTTAACAAGGATTTGGATAACATGGCTAAAGTATGTACATGATTTATAATGAGCAAGTGTATAGTAAAGAAATATCAATAATCAAGAGGAAACCCTAAAGGGTGATAGTAGAACTACTAATTAAACAGTAGTAGTTTATCTATTTAGGACTAAGAAAGCTTTTTTATGGTTTCACCATATAGATATGTTCAATCCCATCTTCAAGATAGATATCGCTCACCTGCTCAAAACCAAGGGACCCATAAAATTGTTTGAGGTAATACTGTGCCCCGATCTTAATAGCTTGGTTGCCAAAAAGACGATAACATTCATCAATAGAATGCTGCATCAGTTCTTTGCCTATGCCAGTGCCCCGAACAATAGGTGAGGTCACCACTCTTCCTATGGAAGGCTCTTCATAACTAATGCCTGGCGGCACCAGGCGTGTATAGGCAACTAACTTATGATCCTGGATGCCCATAAAATGCCAGGATGCCTGGTCTTTATCATCTGCATCCTGGAACACGCAATTTTGTTCTACTACGAATACTTCATTACGTAGTTGCAGTATGGAATAAAGTTCAAATGGAGTTAATGCTTCAAATTTTTTTAGCAACCATTCTGTTGACATACAGCAAATTTAACGACCAACAGTAGGAACTACAGGAAGGCTTTCATTTCCACTTTCGCTTACCGATTGCACTGCAAAAAAATAATTGTCTTTGGAATAGGGTATTGTGGCTGTTGTGTCTTCTGTATAGATCTTTTTTTGCCATACAGGTGATGTGGTTTCACGCATCAATATATAGTACCCTTTTGCATGCCCGGCTTTTGGTGCCTTCCAACTCAGTGTAGTTGAATTGGTGAGGTTACGAACATCCACCTTCACTTCCTGTGGCATAGATGGCGCTTTTGCCAGGTTAGCCAGGGTAGATAAGTTTACTCCTGTATTTTTCCTGAGGTATTCAAAATCCATGAACTGCGGAAGATCACCATAAATGATTCCCTTTTCAGTGCGAAGGTCCTGGTGCTGGTGATTATAATTTTCATTCATTTCCGTCAGGCGCACAGCGGCAAAACCTTTTTGTACAAACGGAGTATGATCTCCTCCCCGCAGAAAGCGGTCATTGCGGTAGATCATCACCACCTGCAGGTTGTCCACATATCGTTCGCCTGTCTCTTTTACATACCGAGCCAGTTGGCGAGACCTGCCATCATTTTCCAATCCAAGATTCCTAATGTTCTGAGCGATTCTTCCTGTATCCGTAGTGGCAAATGCTTCACTGAAAACACGCAGCTTCGTATTTTCAATAATGTTTGTTTCATTACTGTTGTTGCTGCCTACAATATCATTGTTCAGCATTGCATCAATATTCCAGTTTTCTTTTTTTGCTTTATCTGCTAAATAGCCAGACCCCAATAAACCTTGTTCTTCTCCACTTACCGCTAAAAAAATGATGGTAGCCGGAAAACTATGCTTGCTCATGATGCGGGCGCATTCCATTACTGCCGCTACTCCACTGCCATCATCATTGGCCCCCGGCGCCTGGTCCGTGCGGTTCATTACATCAGTAACCCTGCTATCAAGGTGCCCGCTGATCAAATAGATCCTGTTATCGGTTGTATCTGTTCCTTTTAATATAGCCATGGCATTTCCAAGATGGGTGGCCACATCCACACGTTTGCCATCCGAGGGTATAATGGTCGTATCAAGGAATGCATTCATTCTTCCGCCACTATTCATTGCAAATTCATTAAAGCGCTTGACCACCCATTCACGCGCAGCACCGATTCCTTTCCTTTTATCCTTTGTAGCACTCAGTGTGCTACGGGTTTCAAAGGTTACCATCTTAAGAATGTAAGACTTCAGGCTATCGGCAGATATTTCTTTCACCATTTGTTCTATTTCGGGGTCGCGGCGAATAATGGTTTGAGAAAATGAGATCTGTGCTGATCCCACAATTGCAAAAAGGAGTATGAAGAATGATTTTTTCATGAGGTGCTGAATGATTTGAAAGCTGCTAAACTATTATATAAATGTTCAACCCGGGTCAATAATTGTATTTGTCTTTCCAGAGACTGCGCAGGAATTTGCGTAGCTCTTCTTCCCTTGGATTCTTACCCGGATCATAAAAAACTGTCCCCTTTAATGCATCCGGAAGAAATTCCTGGTCAGCAAAATTCCCTTCATAGCTGTGTGCATATTTATAGTTCTTGCCATAACCCATTTTCTTCATTAATCCCGTGGGTGCATTCCTGATGTGAAGTGGAACAGGCAGGTCACCTTCATTGCGAACCTTATCCAGTGCCTCCTCAATGGCCATATAGGATGCATTGCTTTTATGGGAAGCAGCAAGATAGGTAGCACATTGCGCCAGTATGATCCTTGATTCAGGATAGCCGATCTTATTTACAGCCTCAAAGCAGGAGTGGGCCAATACAATGGCCGTTGGATTGGCGTTGCCAATATCCTCACTGGCAAAGATCACCATGCGCCGTGCAATGAATTTTACATCTTCCCCACCTTCTATCATGCGTGCCAGCCAGTATATAGCTCCATTGGGATCAGAACCCCTCATCGATTTGATAAAGGCGGAAATAATATCATAATGCTGTTCCCCGCTTTTATCGTACAGGGCAATGCGTTGTTGGGCAATGTTCATCACCTGTTCATCAGTGATCACAATTTGTTTTTTACCTGATAGCGCATCCACTACAAGTTCCAGAAGGTTTAAAAGTTTGCGTGCATCTCCACCTGAAATGGTAAGTAACGCCTCTGTTTCTTTCAGTTCAATATTTTTCGTCTTCAGCCATTCGTCTTTTTGAATAGCTTCTTTCAAAAGACCATTCAGATCCTCTTCACCCAAAGGCTTCAACACATATACCTGGCAACGGCTCAACAAGGCACTGTTCACTTCAAATGAAGGATTTTCCGTAGTAGCGCCTATCAACGTGATCGTTCCTTTCTCCACGGCCCCTAATAAGGCATCCTGCTGCCCCTTATTAAACCGGTGGATCTCGTCTATGAACAAAATGGTACCCGTGCTAAGTTTAGCCTGTGCTATTGCATCCCGCACATCCTTTACCCCCGAACTAATAGCACTTAGTTGAATGTAGGGTACATTGAGTGTATTAGCTATGATATGGGCTATAGTGGTCTTGCCAGTGCCAGGCGGACCCCATAAGATCATCGAGGGGATCTTACCATGTTCTATGGCCGTCCGTAAAATACTGCCCTTTCCTGTCAGGTGTTCCTGGCCCACAAGATCGTCAAGCTGCCTGGGCCGCATACGCTCAGCCAGAGGTGTTGCATTCATACGTCAAATTACCGAAGAAATGCTTGTATGATGGCAATCCATCATCTGATTCTGATTGATTTCAATTTTATAACCATTTCCTTCCAGGCTTCTACCTATCAACTCCCTACTTACGCTATATCTGAGGTATAGATACTGCGTGATCATCACGCACTAAGTATAGCGTAGGTAGGGAGATGATAGGCTTTTGCTATATGATAAAGAGCAAGAAGAACCGCAGAACAATAGAACAAGGAATGTCGAATGTTGAAGTATTTAGGTTGGAGATCCATTATTTATAACGTTGTTTACCAGGATGGCTGTTCCTTTTCAACTTGTTAACCTGTCAACATTTCAACCTTCCTTAGCGGCCAAAAGCGGACAAAATCGGTCAAATCGGCCAAAAACGGCCAAAACGGACAGGGTGGTTTTGAACTGAGAGGGATTTTCAAAAACTTGCAGTTATAAAACCAATATCATATGGCTAAGCAAGTTGGCTACATCAAGGCAATAGGTACAGTGGATGATAACGTGAACTTTTATTATGACCCTGAATGGGGCTACCTGGTAAGACTGCTTCCTGGAGTGGACTCAAAGCGCTTCTGGAGTGATCCTGCCTTTGAAGGAAGCCGCAGAAGCGCAGAGAGGTTTGGTACAGGCAATATCATGTCTTCCATCATCTACCGCTTTGTACCGGTTAAAAGAAGGTACAGGCAGTTGTTTAAACAGGTAAGGACCATAGCCATTGTTTGTTTGAAGCAGGGAATGGCTAAAGGAGAAGTACTTACTGCCCTGTACCATTTCCTGGAAGAGCAACAGCGTATCTCTCTTACCCGGGAGCAGTTTATCCTTTTGCTCTCTTCTTTTGAACAGGAACTGGATCAAAGGCTCAAAGAACCAAAGCAAGAAAAGCCAAAGAAGCTGAAGAACAAGCTGGATATTAAAGTTCAGGCACCCTTAAGTGATGATGACAAGGAGTTCATGGAGCTATACATGAATGATTATGACTGGAAGGTGAGGTTTGAGGGAGATTTTCCACCGGATTACCAGGTACCACTGTTTTTGCTTAAACATGCTGCTTGAGCAGTTTCTGGTTTTTAGTTTTTCGTTTCTGGTTCGTTAGGTCTGGGCAGAACTATTATTTGTAGTCATACTTTAGGTCAAACAATTGACATGGTTGCAGAGAGTTTTTAGTTACTCTCATTAAATTCGACAAAACGCATTCAGGGTTATGGAATCCTCCTTGTCAACTTGTCAACTTGTCAACTTTTCAACCTTTCTTTATCAACTTCACTTCACATTACTCTTAATAAACGCTTCAGTTTTATTAAAAGCATCGGTCATTATGGGATCTGGCCAGATATCATGTCCCTGGTTGGGATAGATGAACAATTGATTGGTGACCCCAAGGCTTTGCAACTTATCTTTCAGTGCTATCGATTGTGCAACAGGAACCACTTCATCTTTATCTCCATGAAAAATAATAGTGGGCGATGATTGGTTAGTAACAAAATTCAAAGGACTTGACTGTTGAAATAATAAAGGATTACTGGTTGGAGTACCATTCATTAATCCTTCAATTATAGAACGATTAAAGGGAATTGTGGTGGAATTGTATAGTGCGGCCATATCCACAGGTCCGAAGAAATCAACTACAGCACTGATCTTTGGTTCTGCATATTTATATGCCTGCAAGGTGGCAAGGTGGGCGCCTGAGCTTGCGCCCAGCAACACTATTTTTTGTGAAATCGCATAATTGCCTGATTGTTGAAGCAAAAAATTAATGGCTGCCTTCATATCATTTTCCTGTGAAGGGAAATGATTGGATGTATTTGTTGCCAGCCTGTAATTAATGTTTGCAATGGCATAGGAAGGTAGCCGTTGCTGTATTATCGGAATAAAGATGGCGAAATCTCTTTTATCACCTGTCACCCAGGCGCCACCATGTATCATTATGATCAATTTTGTGGTGTCGCTGCTTCTGCCTGCCGGCAGATAGATATCCATTTTTTGTGCTGCATCAGTACCATAAGACTGGTCAGTCAATGTTTGAGCAGGCAGGACCTTGACAATGTTTTCAGTTTCCTTCTTACAGGAAAAAAGGAAAGTAAAACTTACAATAACAAGTATGTTCTTTATTCTATACACAGTTCAATGAAAATAGTGAATTCACATGAGGCAATTGTGAAGTAAGTGTTAGGAATATTGGAATGTCCCTGTTTGCTAAATATTAAAATGTATACCAGGGAAAGTTACCCCTTGCTATAGCTATGACCCAATCATCTGCAATGGCATTCTTGCGTTTGCCCAGGACCGTATTGGCTATAGACTGTAATTCTTTGCGTGGATATTGATGCAAAGGAAACCGCAGTTTGTCCCCGTTATAAGCTTCAAAATACCAAAATGATCTCGCTGCCTTACCATGATGCCAGTAGCGGATATAGGTCTTTGAAAGGTCTTTCCAGTTAATATGATCTTTATTGAACCAGGTTTTGCAGGTTATGCCATCCTCGTTTATGATCAGTTCTTTCCTGGAACGCAGCAAGAGAATATAAATGGAAGAAATAATCAGTACAATACAAATAATGGCAAGCGTGGCATCTTTATTTTGAGGGCTGTAAAACAAAAATAGTATAACAGCCATCAACAACGGCGTAAAGGCCGGCCATTTACGGGGATAGAAATGCCTTGTTCCTGCTGCAACCATTTTCTAAGATTATATGCTCATATAATTTACAAAAAATACTCCGGTCAGGCGATTTTTTGTAATGAGGTCAGCCGCCTGTAAGTGCTTTCTTCTATTGCTATCAGATCGTAATGGTTTCCTCTTTCTACAATCTTTCCATCGTGCAACACTATGATCTCATCAGCTTCTTTAATGGTGCTCAGCCTATGCGCAATAACAAGGGTTGTTCTTCCGGCCATTAACTTATTTAAGGCATCCTGCACCAGTTTTTCTGATTCTGTATCCAATGCCGATGTGGCTTCATCCAGTATAAGTATAGACGGATCTTTAAACACAGCCCTTGCTATGCTCAACCGCTGGCGCTGCCCACCCGATAAGCGGATGCCCCTGTCCCCGATAATTGTCTGGTATCCATCTTCTGTATGCATAATAAAATCATGGGCATTGGCAATAGAGGCAGCTCTTATTACTTCTTCCATGCTCGCATCCGGCTTGCCGAGGGCTATATTATTGAAAACAGTGTCATTGAAAAGAATAATCTCCTGGGTAACAAAGCTCATATGGCTGCGCAAGGATTCCATGGTGTATTGGCGCACATCTTTTCCATCTACAAGTACCTGTCCTGCCTTTACATCATAAAACCTGGGTATAAGGTCTGCAATAGTGGATTTGCCTACACCCGATGGTCCCACCAATGCAACTGTCTTTCCTTTTTCAATGGTAAAGCTGATATTTTCAAGCACTGGTTGATCATTATAGGAAAAGCATACGTCATCAAATTCAATGGATTCTTTAAATGATTCCAGTGGTGTAGCACCGGGCAGGTCATCAACTTCGACCGGTGTATCCAGCACTTCAATGATCCGCCTTCCCGCAGCCTCTCCGCGCTGGATATTGGCTAAGGCCACTACCATTGATTTGGCCGGCCTGATGACCTGGGAGAAGATCGCAATGAATGCAATGAAGGCACTGGCCTGTAAGCCCGTGCCAGTAGCCTGGTTCTTGAGTACAAGACTTCCTCCAAAGACCAGGATGCAGGCTACCACAAAAACGCCTGAAGCTTCTGAGAAAGCTGGTGCCAGTTCTCTTTTATTAAATCCCTGCAGGCTGGCTCTTCTATAAAAATCATTCTCCTTGCTAAACCTGTCAACTACAAATTTTGTGGCATTGAAAGCTCGTATAATACGCATGCCCATTAAAGTCTCATCAATGATGGTAAGTAATCTTCCAATAGATGCCTGTGCGTCTGTTGCCTCCTTTCGTAGCTTTCGTGTTACAGAAGCAATGGCGATAGCTGAAATGGGAATGATCACTAATGTAAATAGCGTGAGTTTGAATGAGATCGTAAACAATGCAATAAAATAACCGATCATCACATAGGGTTCCTTGAACATTACTTCAATAGAATTGCATGCTACTGCTTCAATTTCAAACACATCAGAATTCATTCGGGATAAAAGGTCTCCTTTATGTTCTTTGGTGAAATAACCCATGTGCAGGTGGTTAACCTTACTAAAAATGGCCTCTCGAATTCTTTTTACCAATAAGGTCCTTGTATTGACCAGGCATCGTTGGGCCAGGTAACGGAAGACATTGGTCAAAATTACCGCTACCACTATCAGTGATGCAATAAGATAAAGTGCATAGCGTGGGTTGATTGTTTTGAGCCGGTACACCTGGTAATAGAAAAAGGTTTTAAAAAAATCACCGGACAAAGAAAATGCAGGTGCATGAGCATACTTCTGTGCATTAGCTGAAGTTTCATTATCAAAAAGAAAATTAAGCAAGGGAATGATCAGTGCAAACTGGAAGATGCTAAAGAATACCGCTATAAGCGTGAATATAAAAAATGGAAGAATGAACTTCCTGTAAGGTTTGGCATAGGCTAGCAGGCGGCGGTATATCTTCATGGGATAAGGAATTTATACAGAATGGTAAATATTAATGTACTCCCTGGCGGCCTTGTTCCAGCAAAAATCACAACTACGCTTTTTAATTACTTCTGACATGTGCAGGCGTGTATATTGCTGCATGCCATCATGGAAAATTTTTTGCATGCCTTCGCCATCAAAATCCGGGAAATAAAAAGCAACGTCTCTTCCAATTTCAGGTAAGGCCGTCCGGTTGGAAAGAAATACAGGTTTGCCTACAGACATAGCCTCTGCTACAGGTAGTCCAAAGCCTTCGGCCAACGAAGGAAAGGTAAAAGCATAACAGTTTTGATAGTACCATGATTTTTCGGGTTCTGAAATGGCGCCCAAAACCCTGACGTTTTCTTCAATTCCCATTTTTAGGGCAGAGTAATTTATGTATTCCACATAGTCGGGGTCATCCGGCTTGCCGGCTATCAGCAGTTCCATATCATTATTGCGCTCCAGTAAAGGAAGTAATACATGAAAGTTCTTTTTGCGGTTAACGGTGCCAATAGAAAACAGAAACTTTTTACGTGGCTGGTAGGAAGTACGGAGTAGCAAGGGCGATTCCAATATGTTGGTACCATTATGAATTACATATACTGGCCTGTTGTTCAGTTCGCAATGATTGACAACATCATTCCTGCAATATTCTGAAATGCAAATTATAGCAGAGCTTCTGTCAATATTATTTTGCAAGGCCTGCACATAAGACCTTTTCTTTTGTTCTGATTTTTGTTCCTCATAAAGAAAATTCAGATCGTGTATGGTCAGGATCACTTTGATATTTTTATTGCGCATGGGCAGGTAATGACTACCCTGGTATGTGCTGTGCCATACACTATACCTATTAAGAGAAGGCATAAAGAATTTTTGTAGCGAATGTTGTGCTATGTATTTGGCATCAATTCCAAAGATCCCAAGTAATTGCGAGGGGGTAAAAAAACTGATCTGTTCCTGGAAGGGATTGCTATGTTCTTTCAGCTTTAACCCCAGGTGCAGGCAATAGCTGAACAATCCTGTATTAGTGTATTTCATCCTTTCACAATCAAATACAATTTGCATCATAACGTAAAAGTTTTGGGAAGCCAGGTTAGCAATAGCCATTTTTCAGAACAAAATTTATACCTGTAATTATTGCAGAGCTTCGTTTAGTGCATGGAGTTAGATATTATTTTTTCGACAGCTGTTGTTATTTAATTTTATTAAGCTTTAATTGTTCTTCATGTGGATGAATAAAATTATCCTGGATTGTGACCTGATGAAGTTTCCGAATACCGGGCTCTTTCATTATTGCCTGAACCTTGGCAATTATGTCAATGATTTGTTGGCTGCAGAAGGTGAAGAGCTCATGAAATTTTATGTACCTCCATCGCAGGCACATTGTTTTGAGGATCAACGATTGGTTATCAAAGAAAGGAAGAGCCATAAATTTTTCCGGCCATTCCTGTGGGGTTGTAAATTATGGCATGCGCCGTTTCAATCAGGAAGAATCCTTCCCTATAATAACTCATCTGTAAAAGTTTTACTGACCATCCATGACCTGAATGCCATGCACGAAGATCTTCCCAAAGAGGTTCAGGACAGGAGTGTGGCCCATACACAAAAACTGATTGACCGCAGTAATGCCATAGTGTGCATATCGGAGTTTTGCAAGTCCGATGTTTTAAAATATTGTGATGTAGGTAATAAGCCTGTATATGTTATTCATAATGGTACCCATGCCGTAGGACTTCCTGTGCTGGGACCTGCGTCCTATAAGCCCGCAAGGCCTTTTCTTTTCGCAATGGGGGATGTGAATCGTAAGAAGAATTTTCATACGCTCATGCCGATGATGGCGGCCAATCATTTTGAATTGGTTATTGCCGGGCGGCTGGCCGAAGGAGATTATATACAGGACATACAGCAGAAAGCTGAAGAACTGGGAATGAAAGACAGGATACATATTTTAGGACCGGTAAGTGAAGGGGAAAAAGCATGGTACCTGGAAAATTGTACAGCCTATGTTCATCCCTCCCTGGCAGAAGGATTTGGCGCCCCTGTGGTGGAGGCTATGTCCTTTGGCAAGCCATTGTTTCTTTCTTACCTGACCTCATTGCCAGAAATAGGAGGCGATGCCGCTTTTTATTTTAAAAGCTTTGAAGCCGAGCATATGACCGAGGTTCTGTATGAAGGCCTGCAATATTTTCATAAAAACGGTCTCGCACAAAAGATAAAGGAAAGAAGTACAAATTTTAACTGGAAGGTAAAGGCTAAGCAATACCTTGATGTTTATTACACGCTATTATAAAATTAGGCTATGACAGAAAAAGTTTTAGGACGTATAAGTGAGATGGCTTTGCTTACCAGGCAGGAACTGGAAAGTATATGTACAAGATCTGTCCGCAGTTATTACCTGGGCGATCATTTGCAGTTGTGCAAGATCCTGTCAAAGTATAAGATATACCTGGATACACGGGATATTGGCATAGCCCCGAATATGCTAATGGATGGATACTGGGAATCATGGATCACAAAATTTATTACACAACAGGTGAAGCCGGGAATGAACTGTATAGATGCTGGTGCCAATTTTGGATACTATTCACTGGTAATGGCGGAGCTGGCAGGAAAGGAAGGCAAGTGTATTGCTATAGAACCAAACTCTTATTTGTGCCGGCTATTATCCCATACCAATAAGGTTAATGAATTTCATTTCGATATAGTGAACAAAGCCCTGTCTGATAAACCAGGAGAAGTGACACTATCTATACCCACCCATTATTGGGGTGGGGGAACCATTAGGCCTGAAAAGGTAGATGATGAAGTGATGACAGAACAGGTACAGATGATGACGATGGATGTTTTGGCTGAGGAATTTAAACTGGAACGGATTGATTTTATTAAAATGGATTGCGAAGGAGTGGAACCCCTGATTTGTATGGGTATGGAAAGAGTGTTGGAACAAAACCCGGACCTGAAAATGGTAATGGAATTCAGCCCGTTTATGTATAAGGATGCGGGTGCATTCACTGATTTTCTTTTTAAAAGATTCCAGGTGGGTGAGATCACAGGAGATTCTACTATTATTCCTTTTACTGAAAGAGATAGGTCACACCTATTAAATTTGAAGGATCATGTTGACCTGTTTCTTACCAGGAAAACTAGAAGTGTAAGTTAATGGGAGCATTAAACAGATTTGACCTGTGCCGGATTATCAGGGAATATGAAATTCCCTATTTTTTTGAGACCGGAACATTTTGGGGAGATGGTGTTGCCTATGCCCTCCAATCACCCTTTAAAAAGTTATTTTCTGTTGAAGTGGTTCCCGAGATTGCCAGGAAGGCATCAGAGCGATTTATTGATAATAAACAGGTCTGTATATTGGAAGGTGACAGCGTTACCATCTTGGCACAGGAATTACCTTTTCTGAAGGGTAATTGCCTGTTTTGGCTGGATGCTCACTTCCCGGGGGCCGATGCAGGCCTGGCTGCCTATAACGAGGATGCCAATGAAGACCTCAGGTTGCCATTGGAAAAGGAACTGGAAGTGATTAGCAGGCTTCGTTCAAATTATAAGGATGTTTTGATATTAGACGATCTGCGGATCTACGAAGATGGTCCCTTTGTGAATGGAAATGTGCCAGCAGATGCCTTGCCAAGTAATAACAGGACCATAGATTTTATATACCGGTATTTCGGCCAGTCACACCATGTGATGAAATGCTACCTGGATGAAGGATATATTTTATTGTTTCCCAAAGGAAGGTATAATTGGAAGCATTTTAAATGGGGCAACCTTTTTAAAAAAGTTACCCCACAGGAAGATCATTATTTAGTTGGAGATGCTGTCTAAGCTTTTTTATCCGTATTGAGCTGTATTTGCAGTTCCTGTAATTGTTTTTCGTCAATAGAGGCTGGCGCATCAAGCATTACATCCCTGCCGCTGTTGTTTTTGGGAAAAGCAATAAAGTCACGGATGCTTTCACTGCCACCAAGTATGGCACATAAGCGGTCAAAACCAAAAGCAATCCCTCCATGAGGTGGTGCTCCGTATTCAAATGCACCCAATAAAAATCCAAACTTATGCAAGGCTTCTTCTTTTGTCATGCCCAGGGCTGCAAACATCTTCTCCTGGAGCTCTCTTTGGAAAATACGGATGGAGCCACCGCCGATCTCGTTTCCATTTAATACCATGTCATAGGCATTGGCCTTGATGTTGGAATAGGGATGTTTCAAATATTCAGCTGCATTTTCAATGACCGGGTCATTATTGATCATTACATCTATGTGTGTAGGTTTGGGAGAAGTAAATGGATGGTGACGGGCTACCCAGCGATTGTCTTCTTCAGCATATTCAAACAAAGGGAAATCTAACACCCATAACAACCTGTACTCATTTTTCTTTCTCAGGCCAAGACGCTCTCCCAATTCGAGGCGCAGATCACTGATAGCTTTTCGGGTTCTTTCTTCTGCACCGGCAAGTATCAATATCAGGTCACCAGGTTTTGCCTGGGTAAAGGCCGCAATAGCTTGTAGCTTTTCTTCAGGATAAAACTTGTCAACACTACTTTTAAAAGTTCCGTCCGCAATACATTTAATGTTTACCATGCCCTGCATTCCAACCTGGGGACGTTTTACCCAATCCGTCAATTCATCTATCTGCTTGCGTGTATATTCCGATGCGCCTGGAACGGCAATAGCCAATACTGTTTCAGCATTGTCAAATACACCAAAACCTGACCCATTGATCAATTCTCCGGTAGCTGCTATAGAGCCGTCTTTATTAAAGGCTGATTTCAGGTTGGCCACCTTCATACCGAACCTGATGTCCGGCTTGTCATTTCCATAATGCCACATGGCATCCTCCCATGTCATGCGTTCCACGGGTTCAGTGTAATCAATATTTTTTACTGCTTTGAAAATATATTTAATAAGGCCTTCAAACATATTCAGGATATCCTCCTGTTCTACAAATGCCATTTCACAATCGATCTGTGTAAACTCTGGCTGCCTGTCAGCGCGCAGGTCCTCATCCCTGAAACATTTCACTATCTGGTAATAGCGGTCGTAACCACTCACCATCAGTAATTGCTTAAAGGTTTGAGGTGACTGGGGAAGTGCATAAAACTGGCCAGGGTTCATTCTTGAAGGAACTACAAAATCCCTGGCTCCTTCTGGCGTGCTCTTGATCAGGAAGGGTGTTTCAATATCCATAAAACCCTGTTGATGCAGGTAATCCCTTGTTGCACGGTTCACGGCATAACGCAATTCCAGGTTCTTCTTTACTGCATTTCGGCGAAGATCCAGGAAACGGTATTTCATTCTGAGGTCATCGCCACCATCGGTATCGTCCTGGATGGTGAAAGGCGGCACCGCCGACCTGTTTAGTATCTTAAAAGATTGCACATTGATCTCAATATCCCCGGTTGGAATGTTTTTGTTTTTGTTGGAGCGCTCGTTGACAGTGCCGGTAACCTGCAGCACAAATTCACGGCCCAGTGGATTTTCATCCAGTTTAGCATTTAATTCTTCTCCAAAAAGCAATTGCGTGATGCCATAACGATCCCGTAGGTCAACAAAAGTGATGGAACCAAATTTGCGAACTGTCTGCACCCAGCCGGCAAGCGTCATCTGGCTGTTGACATCCTGTAACCTTAATTCCCCGCATGTATGTGAACGAAACATATAAGCCCTATTAATTCTATGATTAAAAGTGGCAAAGATAAGTGGTAAACGGTCTTTGCCCCGATGGTTCGGAGTGGGTTATTGCCAATGCCCAGGCCAATTAATGTGGGGTTAATACAGGTGCACCTGGCAAACTATTGTAGTTCAATCCCGATCTTTTTCATCAGGATGGAAGCATTCAGGCTGGTGCATACCCCTTCTTTAAGCTTGTAATCAAAATAAAGTTCCTCACCTTCCACCTGTACATCAAAATGGTAATTTTCAATGGAGCCCGGAAACTGGTTTTCCATTTTGGCCAGTTCCAGGTCGTGGGTGGCAATCACAGCTACCGCATTTTGTTTCACCAGTTGGGCTATGAGGGCCTGGGATCCTTTGTGACGATCCAGTGAATTGGTGCCCCGAAGTATTTCATCCAATAATATGAATACAGGTTCATGCCTGTTCACAGCTTCAATAATGGTTTTTAATTTTTTCAGTTCGGCGTAAAAAGTTGAAGTGTTTTCTGCCAGGTTATCCGCAATGCGCATGCTGCTCATTAATTGGACAGGTGAAAGGGCAAGATTACTGGCACATACGGGTCCTCCTGCCTGTGCGAGCACGACATTTACGCCAATGCTTCGCAGGAATGTGCTTTTCCCGGCCATATTAGATCCGGTAACGAGCCCAATTACCGCGGTGCCATTGATGGCGAAATCATTTGTTACTCTCGACGTTGCCGGAATCAAAGGGTGTCCTAAGTCTTTACCGTTAAACGACAGGTGTTTCTCCACAAAGACAGGGAATGCCCAACCGGGATGGTTAAAATGGATTGTAGCGAGAGTATGTAACACTTCCATGGAAGCTACCATGTCAAACCAATGATTTAAATGGTCCCTGTTCCTGTTGCGCCATTCGTTTAGTGCGATCATTTGGCGAACATCCCAAAGTAAAAAAGTATTAAAGAAAAGCCGTCCCACAATGCTTACCCGCAAATCAAAACGGTCCAGGATCTTTTTCAGGTCTTTGATATTGTCTGCCGCTTTTTCTCCACCTGTTCTAACCTGTTGCTGAAATTGATTTAATAGTGGTGAATGAAAAGGTTTGTCTTCTATCCATTTTACAAGGTAGTGAAGCGTTGTAATCTCCTCCACGATACCAGATAGCTGTACATAAGGTTCTGCAGTGTTGCGGCTTAGGATAATGGATATAGTAAAGTATAAAAGGTACAGGGAAGTGAAAAAAGTAACAGGTATATAGCCGAAGATCGTAGCCACCAGCGAGCCAAGTGTAATGAATGAATAAAGAATGTAAAACGGTTTCCAGGCGGGGCTTTTAAAATGTATATCTTTTTCCTTCAACCAGGCAGCAGCCTTTTCCTGTGTTTTTATGGTAACAGGTGTTTGCAGGGCATAAGATTGCAATTGTTGCCTCCATTCTATCTCGGGGGTTATTTCTTTTATAGCTTCCTGTCGTTCCCTGATCATTGAAACAGGTAAAGGATGTAACAGGTTTTGAGCTAATAATTCCCGGCCTTGCTCTGTATAACACCTGTTCAGCCATTGAAATAAGGATGCAGGTCCAAACAGGTCAAGGTCATTGGCATAGTCATGCATTACATGTGCATAGCTGTTTCCATTTTCCCTTTGAGCATACCTGTCTTGCAGAATTTCCAGTTCTTCTTCATTGATCTTTATCAGCGTCCTGCAGTTAGTGATCTCGATATTATTACTGGTATCCAGGGATATGAGGTATAATAAAACTCCAAAGCCGATAGCAATAGCAATGATGCCTGCCAGTCCAACAGATACAAATAATTGATAAGCAATAAATGCTGTCAACAGGAAAACAAACAACCTGCCCCAGCCAAGGCGGTTGCGCTTTTGTAATAATTGTTTGAGATGGGCCTGGTGTTTATTGATTAAATTCCTATACGTTTCTCCCGCTGATCCCTCTTGCATAAAATTGAAGATAAGACAGAAAATGAGAGTGCCATTCGTGGATCAATAACTATAAGGTTGCCACCTGTGCTTCCCTGTCTTCTGCTGTTTTTTGAAACAGGTAATAATTCGCTAAGATGGCAATGCCAATAATAAATGGTATCAATGCCAGGTGCTTTCCTTCAAACTGTCCCCAGACCCTGAGTGTATCAAAATGGAGGAATTCAGAGATCATCCAGTAAGCATTGGCTGTGATCCAAAAAACAATGGCCAGGTTATGCGCCAGTTCAGATCGTATATCCCTTGTGCGCCAGGCGATGATAATAGCAATAAGTAAGGTTGGAATAATCATAGTTATGCCCAGGGGTTTCCAGATCATGCACCAGCTCACATCTTTTAAAAGCCAGAATATAATATGCATATTTTCCATCTTGCGAAACCGTGCAGGGATCATGTACATGGACTCGTTTGACTCATTCATGGTTGCAATAAAATGAGCTCAAATTTATTACCTGCGGGCATGCAGGGTAAAACTATTTTTAGCTGCTTCCGTTACCTGTCTCCCTGGACAGGATCCTACTGAATCGGTGCACATTGGCCTCGTCAGCTATGGGAAGATCATAAACCAAATGCTGTGTCAATTGGTTGGCAAAAAATGGGGCTAATGAAGTTCCCTTGGTTCCCATACCATTCAATATGCCAATTCGGGGATAGACTGGATGGAAACCTACAAATGGCCGGCGTTCTACAGTAGCCGGACGGATGGCTGCTTTATGGTCAAGGATTTTAAACGGCACCTTTAGCCATGTTTGTAAAAGGTTGGTCGTTTGTTTAAAGAATTGTTCTGAAGGCTTGTCATCCGTAAACTCCCATTGGTAATTAGATCCAACCCAAAAAAGACCGGCATCGGGCAAAGGTGACAGCATGAGACCTTTCTTAAAAATGTGACCATTATACAGATCTTCAGCCTCAATGATGATGGCTTCACCTTTGTTTGGTGCAAATGGTAATAAGCGGAACCAGCGACTGGAGGCTGAGTCTACACCATCGCAGAAAATGATCTTCTCCGCGGTAATATTTTGATACCGGATATAGTCCCGGTCAATTTGTAGATCTGTGGGTATAAATATTTCTTCTTTTATGGCATTCCACTCATACAATTTCTGTTTCCATAAATTCAATAATCCCGATAAATGGATGGTATAGGAAGGCCTGATCTCCCCACAGCCAAAATCATAATTGAAGAATTGATTAAACTGGTTCTGGTTGGGGTAGGAATGCAGGTATGTGTCATTTTCAGTAATGCGATCGATAAAGGCATTCAACATTTGTGGGGATGGAAAGAAGTCAATGATACTCTTTTCATACACGATGCTGGCTTGCAAATAGGATTCCAGTGACCGGTAGGTATCAATGGCAAAGGGCATCACCTCATCGATCATCCATGTGGTCACATACCGGCGTCCTGTAATGGGATTAATGATACCTGCTGCTACCTTGGAAGATGAATCTTCTTTGTTATCATCAATAACCAGGAATGTTTTTCCTTCCTTATGAAGAAACCAGGATAACAGGGTGCCACATATTCCCTGTCCTATGATAAGGCAATCCACTTGCATTGACCAAAGTTAGGGCTGCGTTTACATTGAGCACAGTTTAGGTGCCTCAAAAACAAAAACACACAAAAAGAAGAAGCCCCCAACAGTTCGTTGAGGGCTCCTTTTGGTTTTTCACCTATGTTTTATTTTCCCGTATTCATAGAATTAGAAACAGTAATCTTCACACCCTCACTATGTGCGCTGAATTCAGGAGCATACATACATTGAATGGTGGTAATGCCATTGCTGAAGCTTCCCGCATGTGTCACGAATAATGGATATTCGAATACATAAGTTCCCTTGTGCAAATAATTGAAAAAGAAATTGGTGCTGGCATCTTTAGTGGATTGATAATAGCCAAGGCCTCCCTGCCATTGATACCCGCTTAAAACATTCACTGGTTCCAGTGCAGAGGCACGCATATCCTTCATGTGAACGTACTCCATATCCCTGTCCACTCTTAATTCAATGCGGACCTTGATTTTATCACCTACCATAAGTTCCGATCCTTCCTGAACTGGTGTCAGCACTGGTCCCCGGTCACTATTCTTTTCAATAAATAATTTCTTTGATAACTGTAAAGGTGTTGCGGCAGTAGTTACCTTGTCCATATCCTCGAAATACTGCCAGTATACAGCGCCCCAGGAAGGAGCTTTACCACCCTGGTTGTTTGATGGCGAATCATTTTGAACTGCCAGAGTTATAATGCCCATGGCTGGTTGTATGGTTGCCGGGTCAATGGTCTTTTTAAAATACCCGGTACCTGCTTCTGCTTTTTCATTCTTATTGGAAATACTGGTAGCACCCATTTTAATTTCTACTGCAGGTTGATCTTTCAGCCAGTCATCCCCTTGTAGTAATAGGGCATAACAAGCTTCTGCTGTAGCCTTTGTAGTACCCCAGTTATTGGTTTGTTTATTTTTTAATAACCAGGTCTTCATATCATCTACATTCTCTTTGCCAGTGCTTATCTCCTGGAAGGCTTCTATCAATAATGATTGGGTTTCAATAGGTGCATACCACCAGAACCAGCTATAACCAAAATGATTATCCTTCCAATACATCCCCTGTTCTTCATTTACTATGGCCCGTTCTTTTATCGATTTTAAGATGGCCGGAGGCGTTAGCTTATCACCCATTCTATGCAACGCCAATGCGATCATTCCCTGCAGGTACAGGGGTTGTTGCATCCAGTATTGTTTTGCCTGTTTCTGGTAATAGGAATAAGCAGCCTGTGTGGCCTGGTCTATAAGTTTGTTTGTAAAGAAGCTGCGCATATACAGGTACTGTATCTCGTAATAGCCAACCTGCTGTTTGTTAAGGTCAGCTTTGCTTTTCACCAACTTATTATATTGATCTGTGATTTGCTTATCCAAATAAGGTATGGCAGTAGCTACGATAGGTTTTAATTCCTCGGTTTCTCCACCGAGCTTCATTAAATGACCAATACCTGAAATAATATACTGGGTAATGTACCTGTCATCGGGCCCTCCGGTAAACCATACAAATCCACCATTGGGGCTTTGCATTTGCCTGAGCTTGTCCAGGTGCTTCCTGAGCTGCTGTTGCATCTGTACCACGTCAAACAGCAGCGCAATATTTTTCTTTTGCTGTGATTCTGAACGTGCCTGTAGCACCCAGGGTGTTTCTTCCAGCAAGGCAGATTTCAATTCCTGGTTCTTTTCCAGGTTCGAAAGCAATGCGGCTGTATCAGCGGTTTTCCATCTTTGGAAAATTTCTTTAAGTCTTGGCGTTGTTGTCGCGATCTTTTGAGCAAGTGCATTGGCAAAATACCTGTTCCAGGTTTGTTCTGCACATTCATAGGGATAATTGTCCAGATAGGGAAGGGCCTGCACGGCATACCAGGCAGGATTGGAAGTATATTCTACTGTTATAGAATGTTGCTGTAATGTTTCGCTTTCACCTGAATGTAAAAGTTTGTTGAACTGGAAATTTTTGGAACCGGTTCCACGCATGGCCAGTGGAAGCGTTTCTGTTACAAGCACTTTATTGGAAAGCACCGGCAATACATTCTCTTCACCGTCAGATAAATTACCTGCATGAGCTGTTATCCTCCACACCAATGCATTGCTGAATTGAAAGGGCACCTGGATAGGAAAATTCACTGCTTCGCTTTGCCCGGCGGCTACGGTAAAGAACTGGTTAGGAAAAGTATTCATGAACCATCCATCAACAGATTGATTGGTAGTAGCATCTATCAATTCCAGTTGCACCTGGCCTGTCATTTCTTTATCAGATAGATTCACGATCTTGGTCGAGAATTCCATGTGGTCTCCCTGGCGCAGGAAACGCGGTGCGTTGGGTTGCACCATTAGCTCTTTTTGTGTGACCAGTTCTTTCTCTGATAATCCAAATGCCAGTTCTTTTGTATGCGCCAGCGTTTGAAGCTTCCACCGGGTGACAGCTTCAGGCATGGTAAAGGAAAATTCAATAGCGCCATCCTTATCTGTTCTCAGGTCAGGGAAAAAGAAAGGAGTTTCATTAAAGTTGCGCCGTGGTTGGATGGAATTGTCAACTGCTATAGCGGTTGAATGTTTTACTCCAAGCCCTGTAATTACTACTTCATCAAGGAGAGCGGAATCCATCATAGCATTCTGCTCAACCTGAAGCCCGGCAACATCACCTTTGAGGGCAGCAGAAACTTTTTCTCTTGCTGCCATTGGAAGTGAACTTGCCCCTCTTATAAAGACATGAACATTACCATAAAGGTCAAAGTCCAACCGGTCATAAGTTTTATTAAATGACCTGTATTCGCGGTTTTCCTGCCATCTTTCTTCCGATTCGATGTCCTTAAAATTTTGGTTGCCATTCCATGCATATAGATTAGCATAAACCGGCCAGATTCCTGGTATGTTCCACTGGTGTGGTTTGAACTGGTCAAGGGATGCATCATACATACTGGCCAGCATTTCGGCAGCCACTGTTTCTTTTTTATAACCTGTGATCTTTACTTTCCATTTTTCTTCACTACCCGGCAGTGTCTTATCACGGAAGGTGGCATACTCCACCTGCAATGCTTTATTGGACCATGGAACATTGATGATGTCATTGAACTGGTAAAACCTGTTATCCTTTACAAAGAAATATGACACCCCATAACCACCCCTGTCCGATTCAGAAACAGCATACTTCCAGGTCTTTTTCTCCTGGTTCAATGCACTATAATCTATTGAAACATCCTGTTTTTTATCATCTCGTCCGGGCTTTCGCACTTCATTGATAACAAATACATCACTGGCAGCTGAACCCACCTGCACCGTAGTGGATTCTCCCGGCTCAACCGGATGATCACTCCCCCTTACCCATAAATAAACAGGTTTATTAAATTCTTTGCTCTTTGAATCAAAGAGTTCAACGTATTGGACTACTTTGATCTCTTCCCCATTTTTATCTTTTGCGGTAAAACTGAGTTCATAATAGCCAGGCGTGAAAGGATGGTAAAGTGGCATTTCCCCGTTTTTACGGGTACTGTCTGTTATGCTAAATACCAGGCTCTCTTTTGCCCATGTTCTAGAGTCTGTTTCATGCCTGTATTCGTCATGTGGGAAATTCTGGATGTAATTTTCCCTGCTCATTACAAACTGGTCTGGATCACGCCAAAGGCGATTCCGTATCAATCGCTTTTCTGGAACCAATTTAGCTATATTGATAGTGATTGGAGTGGATTGAAATTCTCCATTCATATTTTCTGTTCTGATACTTATTTTCTTAAATGAATCAACCTCTATGGCGGGCTGCATATCCAGTTTGAGCAATAGAGACTTGTAGCCTGCACTGACCTGTTCTTCACCAGTCCTTGTTTCTCCATTGATATCAGCAACATCAGCATAGACCTTATAATCGAATACGGGTTCTGCTTTCGGATCCATCTTCCTGTCAGGGATGGCTGCAAATGCAATCCTGAAATTACCATCCTTATCCGTTGTGGTTTCACCATGTGCAATTTCCATAGGAGGGGTGGGAGGGAACCATATCTTGTAAGACATCCAGGGATAGAGAAAACGGGCCTGGCGTACAACCCTGTAATTCACTTTGGCTCCATCTATAGTGTTGCCGGCATATGCTTTGGCAAATCCTGTTAGATGTATGGTATCTCCAACCTTGTACGTGCTTTTAATCTTTTCAAAATCCACATAAAAGCGCGGCCTTTTATATTCTTCTACTGAAAAGAAGTATTCATTATCATTTTCATCTTCAAAGATCCTGAACTGGCCATTCAATGAATTGGTAGGTAACTGGAACTTTCCTGAGAAAGACCCATATTCATTAGTGCTTATTTCAAGGGAATCTATATTATCACTGTTGGCATCTTCCAGGAAAACATTGGTTTTGTATTTCTGTGCTATACTGTTGCCTGTTTTGTTTTTTATTATAGCGATGCCCTTGAAATAAACTGTTTGTCCCGGACGGTAAATGGAACGGTCCGTAAAGAAAAATACTTTTACTTCTTCATCATCCTTATTTTCTGTTTCATCATTATAACTGTAATAATTATACACCTGGTCATTGAGTGCTAAATGATCGTCCTGGTAATTGATATCCAGGTAATAGGATTCATAATTCCTGCCTGTAGATTTCAGTATCTCAAAATCACCATTCTTGCCAGTCTCGTAATTACCCATAATTGTTTTGGTATAAGAGCTGGTCTTATAATCATATACCTGCCTGAAAACCTGGACTTTGGCTTTGGGTAAAGGCTTTCCCGTTTCCCTGTGCAGCACGTAATACTTATTGCCCTGGTTGATATAGCTGATATTGGAAACATTGAATAGAAGAAAACCTAAAAGGTTGTTTTTCTTGTTGAACTGTTCATTTGGGGATGCAAGTAAAATGTATTCTCCCAGTGGCAAGGCATCAATCTTTACTTCCGTGTAGTGCTTTTGCAGGTCATTTGTTGCTGGCAAATCCTGTGTCCATGAACGGATGGTTTCGGCATTCAGTATGGCGTTCCAATACACATTTTGATCACCTCTTTGTTCAAGCAATTTCCTGAGGTTTTCAGTTGATCCTATAATGCGGAAATGCAGGCCAGTGATATTCTTATAATCTACCAGTGAACGAAAAGGTTGAGAAGGCAGGTTTACATTTTCAACTTTAAAAGAAAAGGAAGGCTGCTGTATCTCCTGCAGCAGATTATAACTGTTGGTCCATCCTTCGTTCTTCAAGGAACTGTCGTTCACAACTCTTTCCAATATTTCCTGTGCTTTCACCAGGTCATACCTATGAGTGCTATCTTTTAAAGGATCATATTGGGCTCCCTGGTCGTGGTAATAAGTCGCCAATAAATAGCTTGCCTGTGAGGCTATATTCTTTTTACCTGCTTTGTTTACCAGGGTTTCAAGTGCTGCGACGTACAGTGAATCCTTTGATTCATGCACAGAGTGCTCGTGTACGAAACCAATGCGTTCAATATCTACATCCATTAAGGCATTGGGGTCCTTTTCTTTTAAATGAAATGCAATCAAATCCTGGTATATAAGAAGGGCTTTATGTTCGAGTGACATTGAATCCCTCGTCGGAAACTCGTATTGAACAAACGCTGCTGCCGGAGCAAAGGCCTCAGCCTGGTTGATCTCAAATGCGTAAGCAGGTTTTTTAATATCCCTTTCGTTATTTGTGAAATACTCCAGTGCCCTGTGTGCAAGCAGGTCATAAAGGGTTGGACGCAATGCGCGGCTATTTCCTTTTATGATGATGGCGTTATAAGGTTCCAGGCTGGTTTTTTTCAGTAACGCATCTTTTTTTATGGAAGCCAAATAGAGTTCAGATATTTTATGATGCAGATCGTCAATTGTCCATGTGGCAACATCATCTTTTTTAAAATCTACCGTGTTGGTGCGTCCATATAATTGCCAGCGCTGATTTTGAAAATATTGCCAATATAGGCCTGCCAGTAAACTGTTCAACAGCGATACAGCAGGCTCCTGTTGCACCCTGATCTCTTTTTCTATATCCCTGATGGAGACCAACAGGTTGTTTTCCCTGTTTTCCTGTTGCAGCCGGATCATATAAACCAGGGATTTGATCACCTGTGCTTCCTGCTTATCTTTTTTGGCCTGGGTATATATTTTTTTGACCTCTGTTAATGCGGATTGGGGTAATTTTTTCTTTTGCACCAGTTCTTCCACTTTTGTCCATGCGGCATCATAATTTTTCATTTGGGCAAATGAGTTTAATGAGATGAAAAGGGTCAATATTGAAAATAGAAAGTAGTACGTAAGCGGCTTCATATTGCAATAATTCATTTTGAAATTCCTCAGTAGGATGCGCTAACATACAGAATTACATAAACAACATGGATTTCAGGTTATTAATAACCCTTTTCCTGTGCTTTAACTTTTGTTTACCTAAGAAGATATAAACATTTTGAAAGGGCGGCCATCTGATATACTGGAGGAAACTTAAAATGAAAAACTTCTTTACTTTAATTATGGCGGGGTTGATGAGTGTTTCGGCCTTTGCCAGCGACATTACCGTGACATTTACAGGTAATAAAACTTACCAGGTTTTGATCGATGGTCGCTCTATAAATGACAATGGTTATGCCAACAGCACTATCTATTTGAATAACCTTCGTTCGGGCCAGCACTACATACAGGTATACAAGGCTAATGGTAACCGGCAACGAGACAACAGGGTAGTTTATGCCAGTGATTTTACAGTACGCCCGCAGTATGACCTTTTTATTACCATAGATAAAAAGGGAAGGGTTAGTATGGATGAAAGAGCTTCTGCATATAATTCCGGAAATAATAATGATAGGTGGAATAATGGTAACTACCAGGGTAGAAGGAATAATCGGAACAATGCAGATCGTCGTTATGATAACAACAGGAATGACCGCAATGGACGATATGACGATGATGATGACGATCGGTATGACCGTAATGGAAGAAACAATAATGGAGGATACAGCCAGGATAATGGAAGATATAGTAAGGGCGGTTATGGCAATGGTTATAACCAGGCGGTGAGCACAGGTGAATTTCAACAATTGGTTGCCAATGTCAAGTCTGAATGGTTTGCCAGTGGAAAGTTAAATACTGCAAAACAGGGCATCAGCAATTACTACTTTAATACTTCACAGGTAGGTCAGCTCATGCAATTGTTTAGTTCAGATAATGATAAACTGGAATTAGCTAAACTGGCTTACAGTAAAACTGTTGATGCAGCTAATTATACCAGCCTATACAACCTCTTCTCCTATCAAAGCAGCAGGGATGATTTGAATGCTTTTATTCGGGGACAACGTTACTAAACGAAACATGCACCATAATAAAAAGGGCCTGCGTTCAATGCAGGCCCTTTCTTGTCAATATTGGTCTATAAGATAGAATGTGTTAGTCCAAAAGAGATACTTGTAATGAATTCATGACCTTTTAGGGTCTCATTGGCAATAGAAACAGCGCGCATTGATTTGTAACCCAAATTACAATATGCATTGAGCCTTGTTCTGTAGCTCAGAAAATAATCAGCACTAAATTCCAATGCGGGCTGAATAGTTCTCAATTCCTTATATGCCATCAGTTCAGAAGATTTTCCATATGAAGCCTCCAACTTAATATAAGCATTGATGACAGTCCTGTTATTTGGAAAGTATCCCAATCCATAGCTGCTGTATAACCTGGTTTCCCATGCTTTGGTATCTATTTCAGATACAGATTCAGAGCCATTAAATGTATTCCTGTATTCAACATTGTTCCAGTTTTTTTTGTAGCTCATAATGGTCATAAAGTTGCGCTGCCACTTCAGGTTTAAGGGTTTGTTACTTTCGTACCTTATCAATGGAATTAGATTGGCATATGTTTTCTTCCCCTTCAAGGAACTGGTCAATCCATCCGCTTTATAATTGCTGTTGTCAATTTGAATACCGGCGCCGGGCAATAAATGTATATACCAATTGGAACCTGATGAACGATAAGGAGTAAAGGCCATTACCCAATTGTCATTAATGGTGGTAAAATACCTGATGTCGTTTACACTGATCAATCCTGATGCTTTCAAAAATGAATCGATTTGGGTGAATTCATAGATCCTTCTTCTCCGGTTGTCAAATACTCTTTTGTTGTTAATAGCTGTTATGAGCTGGGCAAACTGCCTGGTGATTTCGGGTGAGGGATGATTATTCAACAGGCCTTGTTGCTCCAGGTCATTTAAGATATACAGGGCTGTTTGGGCATCAGTAACATTTTCTATCCTTCCCTTGCCTATCCCCAGCATAAAGGTATTTTCAGCAAGGATGTGGTGACCGGTAGAATTTTGACTGTTGTATTTTGATTCGCCTGTAGTTAGTGTGTGGTTCAGATTAGTGCCCCACTCCCAAAACCAGTTGTTTTTTATATAGAACCTGTCATTAAAATTCCAGTAAATATTGTACTGGAATGATTTGGATTTGGTGATGGAGTCATCCAGATTTAAAGAACTATAATTTCCTGCAGGGGAAAACCTTATCACCGAAGAATGTATTTTTTTATCAGTACTTACACTACGATAGTAGGCCAGATTGGATGGTTGCAATTGCCAATATGATTCTTTTCTTTTGAAAGACTCCAATGCATTGTTATCACTCGCCCAACCTGAAAAACCCAGGTTAAGCTCCAGGGCAGTATAACCTGGAGTACGGTATTTATAATTTTTTAATTGAAAGCTGCTGTCCTGTGCATAAGAATATTGTACGACAGTGATTAGCAAAAAAGGTAGAAGTCTTCTTTTCATATGCAGGCATTTGATTATGGTTGATTAAAGTGTAAGTATAATCTATCCTTTCAGCAGCATGTTTAATTGTGGTATTAAAAAAAAGCTAAAGCTGTAACTGGAAAATATTGTTTTTCGACTATGAATTAACGGTGTTAAATAACCGTAGCAATATTCCATATTAGCTGTTCCCTGTTCCTTTTCCGGTCTGTGTATCTGTTTTTATCAGAATTTTACCTGAGGGTATGGTCCGCACTATGCATAAAAAAAGACTGTCCTTATAGGAGCAGTCTCTTTTATAAAACAAAGTAAATTCTACAATATTATTTTTTCAATATCTGCGCCATGGTAATGCCAATATCAGCGGGGCTTTGTACCACGTGAATGCCGCATTCTTCCATGATCTTCATTTTAGCGGCGGCCGTATCTTCCGCACCACCCACAATGGCACCGGCATGGCCCATGCGGCGTCCCGGAGGTGCAGTCTGACCAGCTATGAATCCAACTACAGGTTTTTGATTTCCGTTGTCCCTGATCCAGCGGGCAGCTTCTGCTTCCATGCCACCACCAATTTCACCGATCATGACAATGGCATCTGTTTCAGGATCATTCATAAATAATTCCACTGCATCTTTCGTAGGCGTACCAATGATAGGATCACCACCTATGCCCACAGCCGTTGAAATACCAAGACCTGCCTTTGCCACCTGGTCGGCTGCTTCATAAGTAAGGGTGCCTGACTTAGAAACAATGCCTATTCTTCCTTTCTTGAACACAAAGCCTGGCATGATACCAACCTTGCATTCATCAGCTGTAATAACACCGGGACAGTTGGGCCCTATCAGTCTTGTATTTTTTCCTTCAATAAAGTTTTTCACTTTCACCATGTCCTGCACAGGAATTCCTTCCGTGATACAAACGATCAATCCAACGCCCGCATCAGCGGCTTCCATGATAGCATCCGCTGCAAATGCAGGTGGTACGAAAATGATAGAGACATCGGCGCCCGTTTCCTTAACACAGTCGGCCACCGTATTAAATACTCTTCTGTCAAGGTGACTGGTGCCACCTTTTCCAGGTGTTACACCACCAACCAGCTGCGTACCATATTCGATCATCTGGGAAGCATGGAAAGTGCCTTCGGTACCAGTGAAGCCCTGTACAAGCACTTTTGAATTCTTATTGACAAGGATACTCATATTCTATTTTGTAAGTTGGGGGCAAAAGTAAGGAAATACCATGTCCCTGTTTATTGAATCTGTTTTATGTTGTGATAAGGCAATGGTTGCCCTTTATTGTTTTATTATAGCACTAATTATGAAACTTCATTAATATTCCCATTTTACCAGCGTAGCACCCCAGGTAAAGCCACCACCAAAAGCGGCAAGAACTATGTTGTCTCCCTTATTTAATTCATGGCGCCATTCCCATAGGCATAAGGGTAGTGTAGCTGCAGTTGTATTGCCATAGCGTTGAATATTGAGCATCACTTTTTTATGGTCAATGCCCATTCTGTCAGCTGTAGCATCAATAATTCGCTTATTGGCCTGGTGTGGCACCAGCCATGCGATATCATCACCTGTAAGATTATTTCTTTCCAGCAATTCAGCACTTACATCAGCCATGCCTTTTACGGCAAATTTGAAAACGGATTGTCCTTCCTGGTAAACGAAATGTTCTTTATTGGCCACCGTTTCTGCTGTGGCAGGCTTCAAAGATCCTCCGGCTTTCATGTGCAGGAACTGGCGTCCGCTGCCATCACTTTTCAAGATGCTGTCCAATACGCCATAGCCCTGGTGATTAGGCTCCAACAGAACCGCACCGGCACCATCGCCAAAAATGATACAAGTCTGGCGGTCGCTATAATCAATGATAGAGCTCATTTTATCAACGCCCACCACTACCACTTTCTTATAACGACGGCTTTCGATAAGTGCTGCACCTGTGGTCAATGCATATAAAAACCCGGAACAGGCAGCACCAAGGTCAAATCCCCAGGCATTCTTTGCCCCAACTTTATCGCTGATGATATTGGCTGTAGCCGGGAAAACCATATCGGGGGTAACAGTAGCACAGATTATACAATCAATTTCCTCCGGGCTGATACCACGTTTTTCGCAGATCTGTAAAACTGCGGGAACTGCCAGGTCGGATGAGGCCTTGCCCGGTTCTTTCAATATGCGTCTTTCTTCCACACCCGTTCTTGTCCTGATCCATTCATCATTGGTATTTACCATCTTTTCAAGGTCAAAATTGGTGAGTTTGGTCTCAGGAACGTATCCTCCAACGGCCGTAATTGCTGCAGTGATCTTTTGAACCATTTTGTAATTTTTAAAAGGGAACGAAGATACGGAGGGTTTTAAAACTGGTGAAAGACCAAAGATCCTGCCAGCTAAAAACACTTATTCATTGAGGATAGTTACATAATCTTTCCTATGGGTTTTATATTATCATCCCATTGCTTACTTTGCAGCCCTATGATCGCTTTTTTGAATGGAAATTTCGTAAAGAAGACGCCTTCCTATATTCTGATTGATGTAGGGGGAGTAGGGTACGAAGTGCAAATCAGCCTGAATACCTATACCCATATCCAGGATATGGAAAAAGGTACCGTGCAAACCCATCTTATTGTCAGGGAAGATGCCCATATTCTCTTTGGTTTTTTTGATTTGGCTGAAAAGGAGATGTTCCTCCAGTTGATAGCCATTAGCGGTATTGGATCTAATACTGCCAGGGTAATGTTGTCTTACATGAGGCCTGATGAACTCAGCCGCGCCATAGTGCAGGGGAATGTAAAAGCGCTTGAATCGATCAAGGGGATAGGTAAGAAAACAGCAGAAAGGATCGTAGTGGAATTAAGAGATAAACTGGCGAAACAACCTGTTGATACTGATCTAAATATTTCTACCTGGAAAGGCAATACATTACAGGCCGATGCGTTAAATGCACTGATTGCTTTAGGCATCAATCGCCAGGCTGCTGACCAGGCCGTTCAAAAGGTGTTAGCGCAGGACCCCGGAATCGGGGTAGAGCTATTGATTAAAAAAGCGTTACAAATCCTTTGATTTACCCTTATTGACTAACTAATTGTAGAGAAAAGACTTGGCTTCCCATTCTACCTATAAGTTTCCTAAGATGGTGGTTATCATCCTTTTATCCACCTTAGCCTTTTTCCAGGCCCAAAACCTCTATTCCCAGCAAGCACCGGCCCAGGATACTTCCAGGTATCCCTTGCAAGACCGAAGGGGTGATCCTTATAATTTCCCGAACCGTAATCCTTTTGACCTCAAGGATACCGGCTTTGTGAAGCGCACCATTGAATACGATCCAAAGACAAAACAATATTTCATTGTTGAAAAGATCGGGAGCCAGTATTACCGGAGCCCGGCCACTTTCTCAATGGACGAGTTCCTGAAGCTCCAGGGTGAAAAAGATGAACAGGCTTATTTCCGCCAAAGGGCAAACCTGCTATCCAATTTAAACAGGAGGAATTTCAAACCCAAGTTTGGGTTTTCCAAAGATTGGGTGAATAGAATCACGGGTAATGGTAAGGTTGAGATTCGTCCTTCAGGATATGTAGATCTTTCAGCGGGTTACCAGGGCCAGAACATCAAGAACCCGACCTTACCTGAAAGAGCCAGGAAGACCGGTGGATTTGATTTCAATGAAAATGCCCAATTACAGGTTGATGCCAAGATCGGCGATAAGATCAACCTGCCTATTAACTATAATACGCTGGCCAATTTTGATTTTGAAAACCAGTTGAAACTGGACTACCAGGGTAAAGAAGATGAGATCCTCAAGCAGTTCCAGATGGGTAACGTAAGCTTTGCTTCCAAAGGAACACTGATCCCGGGTGCCCAATCCCTGTTTGGTGTGAAAACCCAGCTGCAGTTTGGTAAATTATATTTGTCAACTGTTTTGGCTAACCAGCGTTCGCAGCGTCAATCGCTGGGCATGCAGGGTAGCTCCGCCACCCAGTCCTTTAGTATAAGGGGAGATGAATATGAAGAGAACCGCCACTTCCTGATGGCTCAATACTTCCGCAAGAATTATAATAAGGCCATGAAGGACCTTCCTATTGTAAGAAGCCCGGTGCAAATTTTACGTGTGGAGGTTTGGGTAACCAACCGCCTGGGTATCGTACCGGACTTTCAAAATGCCACAGGTTACCGTGATGTGGTAGCCTTTATGGATATGGGGGAAAGGGATCCTTATAATAAGACCATACTTACCGGTTCGGGGGATTCCATGCCGCGGAACAATGCCAATGACCTGTTCAATGTGCTTTCCACCAATCCTAATACGCGAAACTCAAGCCTGGTGCAACAGACCCTGACAGGCCTGGGATTTCAGCCGGTACAGGATTTTGAAAAGACCTTTGCCAGGAAACTGCAGCCGAGTGAATATTATTTCAATCCGCAGATAGGGTTTATTTCACTGAACCAACCCTTACAGGCAGACGAAGTTGTTGGTATCGCCTATCAGTACACTTCCAACGGCAGGATCTTCCAGGTGGGAGAGTTCTCACAGGATATACCACCCGATAGCAGTGGTAATACTCAGAAAGTATTGTTCCTGAAATTGCTGAAGGCCACTTCACAGCGTACGAACCTTCCTATCTGGGATTTGATGATGAAGAATGTGTACAGTGTGGGATTTGGTCAACTGGAAAGAAACGATTTCCGGCTGGATGTGACTTATGAAGAGCCCAGCGCAGGGGACAAAAGGTATTTGCCTCCTACCAATGTACTTCCTCAATATAAAGGTGTCCCTATCATACAACTGGATAACCTTGACCGCCTTAATAACCAGAATGATCCACAACCTGATGGATTGTTTGATTATATCGAAGGATTTACTGTTATTTCATCGCAAAGCAGGATCATATTCCCCGTCCTGGAACCTTTTGGTCATGACCTGGATTATATATATCCATCGCAGGCCGAAGCAGAGAAATACCTCTTTTATCCTTTATATGATACTATCAAGGCCATTGCGCAGAACTACACCAATCTTGACCGATTCAAACTGGTGGGAAGGTCCAAGTCAGCAGTGAATTCGGAATACCAGTTAGGTTTCAATATTCCAAGAGGTTCTGTAAGTGTGACGGCAGGTGGAAGAATATTACAGGAAAATATTGATTACGAAATAAACTATGACCTTGGAACGCTGCGCATTACCAACCCGGCTATCATTCAATCGGGTTTGCCGGTGCAGGTGCAGTTTGAGAACAATGCCACTTTTGGATTGCAGCAAAGGAACTACCTGGGTCTAAGGCTCGATTACCTGGTAAACCGTCACCTGACCATTGGTGGAACCATGGTTAGATTGAGCGAGCGACCTTTCTTTACCAAGCAGGGATACGGCGAAGACCCCATTCGCAATACCATGTATGGTACTGATTTCGACTACCGGAATGATTTTCCCCAAATGACGAAATGGTTGAACAAGCTACCATTTTATTCCACCAAGGCTATGTCTTCCATTACTGCCTATGGTGAGGCAGCCATGTTAAAGCCAGGTCATGCGCCACAAATAGGACAAGGAGGGGAAGGCGTAATCTATATAGATGATTTTGAAGGTACCCGTAGCACAGTTGATCTAAGATTCCCTTTGATCAGTTGGACACTTGCTTCCGTTCCACAGAACTCACCAGATAAAAATGGAGATATCCTGTTTCCTGAAGCGACCTTGAATAATAACCTGGCAAGCGGATTTAACCGAGCCAAACTGGCCTGGTATAATATTGAGCCGGTGCTGCAGGAAAGAAAGAATTCCAATAACCCATTGAGGAATGACCCGGCAGAATTGTCCAGGCCGGAAACCAGGCAGGTTTTATCTACCGAGATATTCCCCCAACGCACTAACGACCTGGGACAAAACCTATTGACCACTTTCGACATGGCTTATTATCCGCAGGAAAGAGGCCCTTATAATTTCAGAACGGCGAACCTTAATCCTTCCAATGGAGGATTGACCACACCAAGAAAGTCCTGGGGTGGTATCATGCGCAGCCTTGACCAAACAGATTTTGAGACCAGTAATATTGAATTTATTGAGTTCTGGGTACAGGATCCGTTTATCAATAACCGAAATCCCCAGGGCGGTGAACTTTATTTTGATCTTGGAAATATTTCTGAAGATGTGCTTCATGACGGGCAGCGATTGTATGAGAATGGATTACCTACGCCTACCCAGCCAAATCTGCCTGTAGATGAAACTGTTTGGGGTAAGGTGCCAAGAAACCCAATCCAGGTAACAAATGCTTTTAGTAACGATCCTAACGACAGGCCATTCCAGGATGTTGGTTTTGATGGATTAACCGATACGGCGGAGCAACGCAAGTTCAGGCCATACCTGCAGGATCTTGCGACAGTGGTGGGAGCCAATTCTCCTGTTTACAAACAAGCAGAGGCAGACCCTTCTGCCGATAATTTTAAAGGTTACAGGGATCCCACTTATGATGCACAACCAGTTGCTGGTATTCTGCAACGGTATAAGAATATCAATAACCCCCATGGCAATTCACCTGTTGCCAGTAGCACAGATCAATTTACCAATGCCTTTACCTTGTATCCTGACCAGGAGGAGCTAAATCGCGACAACACGCTAAATGAAGTAGAAGAATACTTCCAGTACCGGGTGGAATTGAAGCCAGGTATGAACCAGCAGAATAATAAGTATATAACGGATATACGTCAAGCAAATGTGCGACTGGCTGATGGTACCTCCCGTACAGAAAAATGGTTCCTCTTTCGTATACCTGTAAAGGATGTGCAGGCCAAGGTGGGTAATATCCCAGATCTGAAATCTATCAGGTTCATGAGGATGTTCCTAACTGATTTTGAAGATACTACCGTACTTCGATTTGCAAAGCTGGAACTGGTGAGAAACCAGTGGAGGAAGTTCACTTATGAAGTGGATACTACCGGTAATTATGTTCCGCTACCTGCCAATGACCCCACTTCGGTAAACGTACTGGCTGTAAACCTGGAAGAGAACGACCAGAGGACACCAATACCTTACCGCCAATCTCCGGGTATAGAGCGCCAGCAACAGATCAGCAATAACAATGTGCAGTTATTATTGAATGAACAATCATTAAGCCTGCGGTTAAATAATTTATTACAAACAGAGGCACGTGGTGTTTTCAAGACCATGAGCCTGGACCTTCGGCAATATGGTAGCCTCAAGATGTTCGTCCATGTGGAAGACATGTTGAATCCGGGAACGCATATTAATAATGGGGATCTGAATGCAGTGGTACGCATAGGAAATGATTTTGTAGGTAACTATTATGAAGTAAAGATCCCGCTGCGTGTCACGCCATGGGGAACAAGGGATTCCCTTGGCATATGGCCGGCAGAAAATAACCTTGACTTTGATTTGAGCATATTGACACAGTTGAAGACCCGCCGGAATAGTTCGGGAGCATCGCCTTCCAGGTATTACCAGGAAAAAGGACCTGATGGGAAAACATTTGCAGTGCTGGGTAATCCCAACCTGGGTGAAGTGCGGGGCATGTTCCTGGGTATTGAGAATGTGGGCCAGGAAACCGTCAATACAGAGGCATGGTTCAATGAGCTGCGCTTGTCGAAGCTGGATGAAAAAGGTGGGTATGCCGCATTGGGCCGCGTAGATATCAGGCTGGCTGACCTGGGTAATCTCAATTTCAGCGGAAGCATGAGAAGTATTGGTTTTGGAACCCTGGAGCAGAAAGTAAATGAAAGAAGCCGGGAGACCTTCTCACAATATGATATCAGTACCAACCTTGATTTGGGCAGATTGTTGCCACGAACTTCCGGTATTCAGATACCCATGTATGCAGGCTATAGCAAAACAACCACCACGCCTGAATACGATCCATATGACCTGGATTTGAAATTAAACCAGAAAATAGATGCTGCGCCTTCCAAGACCGTCGCAGATTCTATCAGGAGAGATGCCATAGATGAAACCACAATCAAGACATTGAACTTTACCAGTGTAAAGAAGAACAAAACAAATGGCAAAGCACCCCAGCCGTGGGACATATCGAATATCGATTTGAATTATTCTTTCATTCACCAGCAAAGAACTAACCCTATCATTGAGCTGGAAGACGTGAAAAGAACCAGGGCCGCGGTAGGGTATAATTATGCCCCGCAACCCAAATTTATTGAACCCTTGAAAAAAGTGTTCAAATCCAGCTCACCATGGCTGGCGTTGATCAGGGATTTCAACTTCAATTATAAACCCTCACTGATCTCTGTGAAGGCGGATGTATTCAGGCAGTTTGGTGTATTGCGCAACAGGAATGTGGGTACTTCATTCAAACTGCCGGAAACCTTTAATAAATTCTTCTATTTTGACCGTTATTATTCACTTCGCTGGGATCTGACAAGGTCAATGACGCTTGATTTTAATGCCGTAAACAATGCCCGCGTTGATGAACCATTTGGTCATATAGATACGAAGGAAAAGAAGGATACCGTAAAACGTAATTTCTGGTCCGGCGGACGTAATACCCATTACCACCAGGAGGCTTCCCTAACTTATAACCTGCCTACATCCAAATTGCCATTGCTGGATTGGACGACCATTAGGGCTACCTATGCGGCAAAATATGATTGGATAGCTGCGTCGTTGCTGGCAAGGGAATTGGGAAATACCCTTGTTAATGGCCAGACCAGGAACCTGACAGCTGATTTTGACTTTGACAGGCTTTATACTAAATGGAGGTTTTTAAGGGCTGTATACAGTGATGCACCAGTAGCACCCAAACCTGCACCAACAGTGAAGGATACTACCAAAAAGAAGGTTAAGGATCCTAATCAAATGCCTACCGTTTCAGGTGTGCCTAAATTCTTTGCCCGGTTGCTAACATCTGTGAAGAGAGTGGGGGTTCAATACAATGAGGATTTGGGGACCTTGCTGCCTGGATACCTGGACAGCACAAAAGTGCTGGGTATGAACCTGGGCACAGGTAACCCCGGATGGAAATATATATTGGGCTACCAGCCAGATACCAGCGATATCAATGAATTTGGAAGGAAGGGATTGTTGACGCGCGATTCATTATTCAATGCGTTGATACAACAGCGTTATAACCAGCATATAAGCATAACAGCTCAAATAACTCCTATCCGTGACCTGAACATAGACCTGAATCTTGACAGGACCTATGATAAGAATTATTCCGAGTTATTCAAGGACACCGGCGGCGTTGATTCCAAACTGCAGCGTTTCAATCCTTATGCTACCGGTAGCTTTAGCATGAGTTATATTTCTTACCAGACATTGTTTACCAAATTTGATCCTAACGAGATATCAGAAACGTTTAAGCAGTTTGAAGCCAACAGGTTATTGTTATCGCAACGGTTGGGTGGTAAGAATATTTATGCAGATCCGAATCTAACCACACCTGATGGATATGTGCAGGGCTATGGACGCTATGCGCAGGATGTGTTGATACCTGCCTTCCTGGCGGCCTATACCAAGAAGGATCCGTTCAGCATCCAGTTGATCAAGAACTCCAATCCCAACCTGAGGGCCAATCCCTTTTCGAGTTTGATACCCAGGCCTAACTGGAACATTACCTACAATGGATTGACCAGGATGAAGGGAATGGAAAAGATATTTACCAGCTTCACGGTGCGGCATGGATACAACAGTACATTGAGCATGAATAGTTTTAATACTGCGCTATTATTCATGGATCCTTTGAGAGTGGGCTATCCTTACTTCAGGGATACGCAGACCGGTAACTATATTCCATACTTCCTGGTTCCTAACATTACCATAAGTGAGCAATTCAGCCCCCTGGTAGGTGTGGATATGTCTTTCACCAACCAGTTGTCTGCAAGGTTTGAATATAAAAAGTCAAGACAGCTCAGTTTGAGTTTGGTTGACTACCAACTGGCGGAGAACCGTTCTACTGAATATTCTATAGGAATGGACTGGCGTAAAAGGGGCGTTCCCTTCTTAAGAAATATTAAGATCGGGAAAAGCGGCAAAGGCCTGGATAATGATGTGACCATGCGATTTGATTTCAGCCTGAGGGATGATGCAACAGCCAACACGAAACTGGATCAGAATACAGCCTTTGGTACTGCAGGGCAGAAGGTGATCAGGCTGGCTCCATCTATAGATTATGTAATGAATAACAGGGTAAATGTCAAGTTGTACTTTGAACAAAACAGGACCATTCCCAAGATCGCAACTACTGCCCCGATCACTACCACAAGGGCAGGTGTGCAGATCCGGGTTTCCTTATCTCAATAATTTAAAAACTAATGCTAATAAGATATTTGAAGCCTCAATTTAATTGGGGCTTCATTGTTATGCTCTTGTCTTTTTGAATAACATCACATAACCACACAGACCTTTCTTTTTCTTTTTATTTACCTGTAAAGGCCTGAATTGATGATAGAGTGTAACTTTTGGCACGTAGGAGAAGGAGATAAAATTGCTTTCACTTTGGCTTCGTTTCTCATAGATCACCATATTGCCATCAGAATCTATGAGCCTAACTTCTACCTGTCGGGAACTGTGGTCCCCGATAAAGACAAAATGGTATAATGATCTTTCCTGAAGGGGAACGATCACCGGTATCTCATATTGGCTTTCCATGGTAACTGAATTTTCTTTCAGTAGCGTAAATCCTTCCTGGGCTACAGCTTTTTTGATGCTGTCGGCTTGTTTTTGTATCAATGAGTCCTGGCAGGATTGTAGTTGTAGTACTTCCTGGGAGAAGGAATGGAAACTGGCTATGGCGACAAAAATTAATGTCAGAAGGAGGTTTTTCATAGTAAGAAATGATGGGATATAAATCTAGCTAATAGCTGTTAAGATTCATAGTAAATATGCTTATTCCCCGGCCCCTGATTTGTTAAAAAAAAAGAGTTGGCTTGTTGGGTGCAGGTAACTACCAGGTCATTGATACATACATGGGCAGGCAGGGTAGCGGTGTAGTAAATAATGTCGGCCACATCAGCCGCGGACAATGGCTTAAAGCCTTCATACACTTTTTTAGCAGTATCTTCTGCACCCTTAAAGCGAACAAGCGAAAATTCGGTTTCTGCTGCACCAGGATGAATAGCTGTGACCTTGATGGAATGTTGCAACAGGTCTATACGCATAGCCCTGCTGATGGCATCTACAGCCGATTTGGAGGCACAATACACGTTTCCTCCTTCATAGGCTTCCTTGGCAGCTGTCGAACCCACATTGATGATATGACCTTTTTTCCTTTTGATCATAGCGGGAATAACAGCCTTTGAAACGTATAGAAGTCCTTTAACGTTGGTATCTATCATGGTGTCCCAATCATCAAGGCTGGCCTTATCAAAAAGATCCCTGCCGAGAGCAAGACCCGCATTATTGACCAGGATATCAACCTGCTTCCATTCTTCCGGCAAATTGTTTACAGAATCAAATACGGCCTTCTGGTTCCGGACGTCGAATGCTGCGGTATAACATTGTATGTCATATTTTTCTTCCAGGTATTTTTTTTGAACCTGGAGGCGGTCTTCCCTGCGTCCATTCAAAATGATGTTGTAACCATTTTTGGCAAAAAGTAATGCACAGGCTTCACCAAATCCAGAGGTAGTGCCGGTAATGAAAACTATCTTCTTCATGGAAGCGAAGATAAATCATCAACCATTTATGCATGGGTCATGTAATTCTGTTTCTGGAAAAGGATCCAGGTAAAAGTTAAAGGATCTTCGATATGATGGTTACAGGCTCTATAAGTGAACTACCTGATGAGGGTAACAGTTCCTTTGGCAAAGACGGACTTTCCTGTGTAGTCCACACCTTTCACCACCCAAACAAACGTCCCGGTAGCCTGTTCTTTTCCAGCTATCTTCCCATCCCAACCTTTACCATTGGTTGTTGTGCTGAATACCAGCTCTCCCCAGCGATTAAATACCCGGAAATATTCAATATTCAAAATGCCCACCGCAATAGGGCGAAAAACATCATTTTTCCCATCGTTATTGGGTGTAAAGGCAGTAGGCACAAAGATTTGTGGATTGGTCTTGAATATCTTGACGGTTACGAATGCAGAATCTGTACAATTGTTTTCATCAGTAACCATTACCCTGTAAGTAATGCTGTCAAAGCTGCCGTTATAGATGCCTATCGGATTATGAATATCGTCAGTACTCAATGAAGTGCGGGGAGACCAGGAATAACTTTCTCCACCAGTGGCATTGAATAATAGTGGCTGGTTGACTACTACCGAGGTGTCATTGCCTGCAAAAGCATTTACCTTGGGATAAACTGTTACCATGACAGTATCTCTGCCAGGCTTTGGACAACCTATATTATCCAGGACTGTCAAAATATAGGAAGTGGTGTTTGCAGGAGAAGCTACAGGATTTAAAGAGTTCGGATTATCCAGTGAACTGGTTGGCGACCAGGTAAAAGAATTACCCTTGATACTGGCATGTAACTGGGCTGAAGTTTTAAAACAGACAGCAGTATCTGCACCGGCATTGGCTCCAGGGTAGGGCACCGTAGTAATAATCACATCATCGGTTGCTTTACACCTGCCAATTGTGGCTGTTACCTGGTAGGTAGTATTTCCTCCGGGGCTGGCATAGGTGATGGGGCTATTGGGATTTTGTATTGTAGCTGCAGGTGACCATACATACCGTAATCCATCACCGGTGGCGCTTAACTGCACGGAGTCAGAAAGACAGATGACCGTGTCAGTTCTTGCCTTAAGTGTAACAAAATTTACCACCCTCACCTGCACTGTATCATTATTAAGACAACCATTGTCATCGAGTTGAACCGTGTACCTGGTGGTAGATGTTGGATGTACAAATGGGTCGGCACTCGAAGGGTTGATAACATTAGCAACGGGTGACCAGCTGAACGATCCCAGGCCCACGGCATGTAACTGCAATGTATCTCCTCTACAAATCAGCGTATCACTGAATGGAAGTGTTAATACGGGTTTATCGATAATGTCTACTGTTTTATATACTGTATCTCGGCAACCCTTACTGTTTGAAACAATAAAGCGTACATTTTTTGAACCTGTCTTAGGATAAGTATATGATGGATTCTGAATGTTGGAAAAATCATTTTGAGAATCAGGATCGCCAAAGTCCCAGCTCCAGGAATCTATCAATCCATACCTTGTCTTTGTTGTGTCAGAGAATAAGGTAGGCTTATTAACGCAAATGCCGGAAGAAGTAAAGCCGGGAAAGAAGCCAGGATAAACCTTGATCCTGGAAATTGCACTATCACTACATTCTTCACCACGATTGATGGCCAGTTTAAAAACATAGGTACCCGTATCAGCGTAGGTATGTGTAGGATTTTGCAGCGTTGAAGTGGAACCATCGCCAAAATCCCAGAAATAAGTTTTGATCAAAACTGAGGGTGGCGCTTCATTTCCAAATGTATAGGTGAAGCCATCACAGGAAAGATATTCCTGCTTTAATGCCGCATCAGCCACATTACAATCTCCTACCTTGATCTGCAGGTCTTTTCTTTGAGTTGCAATGGCTTTTCCATCACGGTATTCAGTAACGCATACTGTTACCACATAGATGCCTACGGCGGGTGCAATGCCACAGATCATTCCCGTTTTTGTATCCAGAGTTACTCCCGGGCCTAAAGGAGATTCTCCAAAAAATGGCCTGGAATACGGAACCGCAGCATAGGGAGGACTAAACGGGGGACTGGGTGCAGGAGCGCCAGGTGAACCTCCCAGGTATGCTGAACAAAAACTATAGGATAGTGAATCTTTTAGTGCAGGGTCATTGCTGTCAGGATCAAAAGCACTAAAGTCATAGCAAAACGCATTATTGGCGCAGATAATTACCGTATCTCTACCAGTGAACCGCGCACTGTTGTTTGCCGGTGCATTAGGCAAAATGGAAGTGCCCGGGATCTCGGCTGTATACGTGGCACCTACCTGGTTTGAACCTATCAGGTTATTGATGCCTGCAATACGGCAGCAGCGCTGGTAGGCCACCGTATAACCATTTGCGATTCCCGGCAGCGTGACATCAAATTCGTAATAGCCCACTTCATAGCACACATCCGGAGGGTTTTGAATACATGGGCTGGGAGAGGTTAGATCTAAAGTTACTGTGGGGTTTTTAGCTATGCTTTTTTCCCAAATAAGGCTGTTATCGGAATTTCTAAAAATAGCAATACTGGCAGAAGGATCCAGTTGTGCAGATCCTGGAGGCGCATTACAATCCCTGTAAAGCTTTAAAACAACGTGATATGTATAATTGTTCCCGGATTGGGAGGTAAGCGTATAATACATTTCCCCGCCTGTAATATGATTGGCATAGCCAACAATGGCCCCAAAACAAATAATAATAAGCAGGAAAAATTTTTTCATTCTGGCTGAGTGGTCTTTGTAACGCTGGCTATATAGTCTTTTAATATCCTGTCGGCTTCCACTCTTTCTTCTGTCATTCCCATATGGCCGGATTCGTTAAGTATATGAATATACGAAAGTTCGGGGAGGTGAGATTGCTCTAAACCATCCTTTAAAGGAACTGCTGTATCATATTTTCCAAAAACAAATAAAACCGGCAAATGGGTCTGTTTTAACACATGGGTCCTGTCTGGCCGATTGATCATTGACACATAATAAGAAACGAGTGCTGCAGCGGAAAAGTTGTGTGAGGCAGTAATTTGCTCTTCAATAAGTTGTGCTTTTTTATCCTTTGTTACAGGGCTGAACAAATTGGGTATGCTCGTCTTCAGGAATTCCGTGGCGCCATGACTTTTAATGAATTCTATACCTTTTTGACGTATTTGCTTTTTTTCTTCACTGTCTGCATAGGCAGTTGAATGGAATAAGCCAAATCCCCTAAGCATATGATGGTATTTTTCCGCAAAGGCCAGCGTAATATAACCACCCATACTGTGTCCTATGAGGATCACGGAATGAGGCTCTCCTTCTTTAAAAAAAAGTGAGGCTGTTTCATGTTCTATCAGTGTCTTTATGGGTTCAGCCAAACCCTCCATGCTCATATCCTCAATCATTTCAGACCTTCCGCTTCCCGGCAGGTCAGGAATGATCAATTTGAAACCAGGAAAGGTTCCATACTGATTTTGCCATACGGTTCCGTCCTCTCCAAAACCATGGAGTAATACGACAACAGCACCTTCACCCTGGCAGCGGTAAAAAAGCTTTTTACCCTTTATTGTGATCTCTTTCTGTTCCATACAAAGGATTTTTAGCTAAGTTCCAACTTCTCCAGGCAATCAGTAAAGCTATTGGAAGAAGGGCAGGATTCAATTGCTGTGGAAGGATGAACCACGTAAGTATTAAAACAACGGTGAGCCAAAAAACGATTTTAAAATAAGCCATTACCCATCTCCTTTTTTTGCCAACGAAAAAGGCGATGATTACATGTGTAGGTAATGCCCAGGCAAGATTATAATTATTGCCGGTAACAGTATGATCAGTACCAAACCACATAAATAACAACAGCAATCCTGCAAGACCCAGGATGAAAAAGAAAAGGAAATCTATTACAGCCAGGGCCTTGATGGATCTTTTCGATCTTAGCAATGAAACTGTCACTATTCCAATCAGGAGTAATGTAAAACATACAAATGGGGTAAATACACCGGATGCAGTTAATGGGGAAGGCATGGATAATAGGGGTGAAGGGGCAGTAACCAATGGCTTTGCCTTTACCTGTGCACTGTCAAATCCTTTTAAAAGGTAATCTGGCAGGAACATGGATTGCAGGTTGGTCACTTTATGATCCAGTTTAGCACCCAGCAAAATATCTATCCCCAGTTTACTCCAGGGCTCATGGCCTTTGTCCAGGTAACTGTGTATCAGGTTCCTGAAGCTTGGAACGTTGGCAGGTAAAATGTTATGGAACTGTACCGGAGACTCAGTATTAGCTGCAACAATATCCCGTGCTCTTGTGGTACAATTGTCAAAAAGAAAATCATACCTGTAATGACGGTTTTCTTCAAGCGCGTTTATTTGTAAGGCAGTGTATAGCTTTTGTTTTTCTGCGCAGGACAACTGGAGTTCCTGCTCTACCACGCTCCTGCTTTCCACCTGGTACGAATAAAGGAAGTCGGGAAAGGATTCTACTGATAGGGAATACAATAATTTACCACGTATGAACTTGCTGTAAAAATCTGGTGCGAATTCAAAAGTTCCATAATTGTAAACGGCATCCACACCTGCCATGCTATCCTGCACTCTTAAAGCTGTATGTCCAAATGTTGAATACAGTTCTTCACCAGGGGCGCAGGTAAGCAGGCTTATTCTTAAAGCACAATTTTTTAAAGAATCGCGAGCCTGTGAATAAGAAGTAGTGCAAAGCCAGACTATAAAAGATAGCGCAAGTAAAAGCCTTTTCAATAGATCATTTTGTCAGGGCAAGATAAGTAAACAGTGTCTTGTTTTAAAGTTAAATGAACAGTGGTATCTTTTTGCCTATTTTAGAAATGTGAATTCCACCGAAGAAATAGAAAAAATGCAGGAAGAACTGCAACAGTTGCACAAAACCATAAAGCAGCAACAGGAGCAGATCGTTTCATTATATAACAAACTGGGACGATTAGGCGGAAAAACGCATATACCCACAAAGAAAGTTTCTTTATCACTGGAGAATTTCATTGGCCTTAGACTGATACATATTATAGGAATCATAGTACTGGTAACAGGATTGTCCATTGGCGTTAAATATGCTATTGATAAAGAACTGGTATCTGAAGGCATGCGGATCGTCATGGCTTATGCCGCAGGCCTGGTGCTTTGTTTACTTGCAGCCAGGTTAAAAAGCAAATACATTTTGTTCAGTGCCATACTTTTCAGTGGTGGCATGGCATCCCTATACTTTACTACTTATGGGGCATTTGTATATTATTCCATGATGCCTTTTTTTGCAGCCTTTACCTTAATGATCCTGCTTACTGTGTTCACAGTTTACCAGGCATTGGTATATGACCATGAAGAAATAGCATTACTTGGATTGGTGGGCGCCTATTCCATACCTTTTCTAATAAGCAAGAACAGCGATAAGCCAGAACTTTTGTTTTTATATATAACAGTCATCAACATAGGGATCATTTATTTGGGAAGTAAGAAGCCATGGAAAAATGTGGGTAGGATTGCCCAGGTTATAACATGGGTATTGTTTATCGGGTGGGCAGCCACAAGGTATCATGCCAGGGACCAATGGGTTGGATACCTGTTCATGGTGTTGTTTTATTTGATTTTTATATGTAATGCCCTGTCTGGAAGGATATTCAGGAAAGTAAAACTGCAAAAAGAAAACGATAACCAGCTGTTGTTGAATAATGTGGCATTATACATTGCGTCCATATTGATCACCGCTCCATCAATGAATTCTCATTCCCTGGCCTTGGTGACCATTTGCAATTCTGTAGTAATCTCACTTCTTGCAGCAGTTTTATACTATACATGGAAAGAAAAGCATTCCGCTTTGATTGCGGGTGCTTATGCTTTCTTTCTATTTATTCTATTTATAGCCTTTGAATGGACAGGATTAACAGTAACCTTTTTATGGTTGTTGGTTGCAGTACTTCTTTTTGCAGCCGGTGTGATAAGAAAGCTCAAAACCCTTCGGATGGCTGCCATTGTCTTAATGGGTATTACACTTTGTAAACTGGTACTATTTGACAGCCTTACTTTTTCAACGGTTCAAAAAGTGGTCTCATACCTGGTGCTGGGCATATTATTACTGGTAGTGTCTTACCTCTATCAAAAATATAAGCACCGGGTGTTCAATGATGAACCCGATGCTCATTAAACAGTATTATTCTTACTTCCGGCTGTAATTCGGAGCTTCCCTTGTGATCTCCACATCATGTGCATGGCTTTCGCGCATTCCGGCATTGGTGATCTTTACGAAACTGGCTTCTTTTAGTTCTGCTATGTTTTTGGCTCCACAATAACCCATTCCTGCTCTAAGTCCTCCAACAAACTGGTACACGATCTCTTTTAATAATCCTTTATAGGCTACCCTTCCCTCAATGCCTTCGGGTACATATTTTTTTACATCGGCTTCAGGATCCTGGAAGTAACGATCACTGCTTCCCACAGACATGGCTCCTAATGATCCCATGCCACGGTACTCTTTGAATTTTCTGCCTTCATAAATAATGGTATCACCAGGGCTTTCTTCAGTCCCTGCAAATATGCTTCCCATCATCACACAATCCGCGCCTGAAGCCAGTGCTTTAACCATATCTCCTGTGTACCTGATACCTCCGTCAGCAATTAGGGGGATACCTCTCTTTGCAAGCGCTGCATTGGCCTGCATGATGGCGGTCAGTTGAGGAACACCCGCTCCGGCAACTATCCTGGTGGTACAAATGGATCCGGGTCCAATACCCACCTTAACAGCATCAGCACCTGCATCTGCAAGGGCATCTGCACCTGCAGTGGTGGCTATATTTCCAGCTATGACATTGATATGTTTAAAGTTCTTTTTGATTTCTTTCAATGCATCAATAATGCCCTTGCTATGGCCATGCGCGCTGTCAAGGCAAATAACATCTGCACCAACTGTTTGCAGGGCGGATACACGGTCCATCAGGTCTTTGGATACACCAACAGCTGCACCTACCAGCAACCTGCCTAAAGAATCTTTTACCGCATTAGGATAAGAGGTGACCTGTAAAATATCCCGGTAAGTAATTAATCCTATCAGTTTTCCATCCCTGTTCACTACGGGAAGCTTTTCAATTTTAGTCTTATGTAAAATGGCTTCTGCCTTTTTGAGGTCCGTTCCTTCCGGTGCGGTTATCAGGTTTTCTTTGGTCATTACTTCACTCACCTTACGATGCATATCCTCTTCAAAACGGAGATCCCGGTTGGTAAGAATGCCAGCTAATTTTCCACCTCCATCTACAATGGGAATTCCTCCTATCTTATTTTCCCTCATCAAATGCAAGGCGTCACCAATGGTGGCATCCACAGTAAGCGTGATCGGGTCTATGATCATCCCGCTTTCGCTACGTTTCACTTTTCTGACATGCTCGGCCTGCTTTTCTATGGTCATATTTTTATGTAGCATGCCGATGCCACCTTCTCTGGCCAATGCTATTGCCAGGGAAGCTTCTGTTACCGTATCCATGGCGGCAGAAAGCATTGGAATATTTAATGTAATATCCCTTGTGAGCTTTGTTTTTATTTCTACATCGCGGGGGAGTATCTCAGAATGTGCCGGAACCAGCAATACATCGTCAAACGTTAAACCTTCTATGAAGTTTTTGGAAGTGGAGTTTGTTGCCATGTGCAAAGATAGGTGGCTGCCCTCAAAATTTTAAAATATGGAAATGTGAAAATTATTTGCACCCGTTATTTATACATATAAGTAAGGATACCCGTTACAATAGTTTATACATTTTACCTGGCAGTGAGCCAATTACTGATTGCAGTTCCAGGTTTAATATGGCGGCAGCAACGGTACTGCTGCTCAAGCCACTATTGATATTGATTTCATCAATATGAACTGCTTCTTTTTGTTTCAAAATATCAACTACCTGCTTTTCTTCCGGGGAGAGTTCAATAAAAAGCTCTTTTTGTTTTTTAACCTTCTTTTTCTTTTCCTGCCACCCCATTATTTCCAACAACTGACTTGCGTCCGTGAGCAGGATAGCTTTATTATTTTTGATCAAATAATTGCAGCCCTTGCTTTTATTATCCGACGTTCTCCCGGGCACCGCAAATACATCCCGGTTGTAGGCATCCGCCAGTTTCGCGGTGATCATACTGCCACCGGATATAAGGGTTTCCACCACAATAGTAGCATCAGACATACCGGCAACTATGCGATTCCGTAAAGGGAAATTATGCTTATCAGGAAGGGTGCCACTGAAAAATTCACTCAATATTCCACCATTTTGCAATGCCATATCTCTTGCCAGGGCTTTATTAACGGAAGGATAGATCTTATCAAGGCCGTGACCGACCACACCTATGGTTGGTAAATTATTCTTCATAGCTGCTTTGTGTGCATAGGCATCTATCCCGATGGCAAGTCCACTAACTATCAACACCTGTTGTGATACTAATTCAGCTACCAGTTCCTCTGTGAATTGCCTGCCATAATCCGTGTTGCTCCTTGTGCCTACTATTGCTACCACTTTCGAGGCATTCAGATCTGCCGTGCCTTTATAAAATAATAATGTGGGGGAATCATAACAATTCAGCAGGCGCTGTGGATATCCGGGATCTGTAAGGAACAAGGTTTTAATCCTGTACTTTTCAATGAATCCAAGTTCAGCTTCTGCTAAATGAAAATCCTTGAATTCCCTGATGCTATTAGCCCTAACAGTTCCTATACCTTCCAGTCTTTCAAGATCCTTATAGGATGCTTTAAAAATAGACGAAGCATCTCCAAATTGCTGAAGCAACAATTTGGCATGAACATCTCCAATATTGGGTACCAGGGTTAGTGCCAGTTGATAAAACAATTCCGAGCTCATAAACTATGGAGTTACAATTTCGGAATTTTTACCTGCGCTCAAATAATTTTTATTAATAATAGTAACCTATATGTGAAAACAGAATAAATAAAACAGGAAGCTTACTTAGCTATGATTTTTAATTCTGTACGCCTGTTTTGCGCCCTGCCTTGCTCAGTTGTATTAGGTGCAATGGGCTTAGTGGCTCCAAAGCCCTTTGCTATTAACCGGGTCAGCGCAATGCCTTTACTGTTTAAATAATTGACCACAGCTTTTGACCTGTTCTCAGATAGTTTTTGATTGTCGGCCGGGCTGCCCACATTATCCGTGTAGCCTTCAATTTGTATTCTTACTGGTGGATTTTCCTGTAATAACTGAACCACCTTATCCAGTTCCACCTGTGACTCGGGCTTTAGTTCATATTTATTGAAATCAAAGAAAATATTCCGGAGAACAATAGCAGCATTCACAGCGATGGGTTGCAGGGGAATGTCTTTATTGTAGGTAGAATCCGGTGATCTGTCCTTCAGGGAGTAATTATCAGAATAGAACAAATACCCTCTTCGTGCCACATTAAAGGCATAGTCTTTTCCAACAGGTAAAGTGATCATGTAATTGCCTGTTTCGTCTGTCTGTACCCGTGAAATGGTTTGCCTCGAATCAAGGTCGATCAATTCCACGGTTGAAGGAAGCCCGGTAGATGTGTTTTTATCAAACACCTTTCCCTTCACCCATAGTGTCCTGGCGGGCCGGATATCTTCTCTTAATTCAAACTGGTAAATATCCAGGCCCCCTTTGGTATCACTCCGGTCACTGGCATAGTAGGCCGTCTTGCCATCTGAAGCAATGAACAAGGTGCCTTCATGACTGATCGTATTGATAGGATATCCAAGGTTCTCTGGCTGTCCCCATTTTCCATCCTTGCCTTTGCGTACTAAAAAAAGGTCTTCCTCTCCATAACCTTGCAGACCAGTGGAAGCAAAATATAAGGTTTGATTATCGGCATGAATAAAGGGTGATGTTTCATCGCCGGCTGTATTGATCTGTGGGCCCAGGTTCTCTGGTTCGCTCCATTTACCTGTGGGTCCTAAATGCGATACATACAGATCACTGCCACCATAGCCACCAAAGCGGCGGCTGGCAAAATACAGGTCTCTTTTATCGGGTGAAAGACAAGGTTGGGAATCCCACTGGTCACTATTGATTTTACCTCCCAGGTTAATAGCCTCGCTCCATCCGTCATTGGTCTGGTAAGATATGTACAGATCGCAACTGCCAAAGCCATCGGGGCGATTGCAGCCTGTAAATACCAGCCAGTTACCATCCTGTGAAATACTTTGTGCGCCTTCATTCTGAGCTGTGTTGATACTGCCATTCAGACGAAAAGCCTTTCCCCATGTAGTATCTTTTTTATGACTGGCGAAAAAGTCTTCGTTGAAATTATTTAGTCTGCGGGTGAATATCAATGTATTGCCATCAACGGGCATAGAAGGAAAGTATTCCGATTCATATGTATTGATGCTGTCCCCAAGGTTGTGGGGTGCGAATACATAATTTTTTGCAGGGTGTGCCCTGGCATAGTCCACGGCAAACCTGAAGGCTTTGAGACGATATTCTGCAGCCTTCCTGGTATTAGCATTCACGTTATTTCTTGATAACAGGGCTTCTAAACTATTAGCTGCTTTTTCAAAATCACCCATTCCTGCAAGGTTGATGGCATATGGAAGCCTGAAATCAGAAGTGTAATTGGAATCAAGTGCGAATGCTTTCTCGTACCACGTGGTACTTTGCTGGTATTCTTTTAATTGGCCAAATACACCGCCCAGGGATAAATAGGCATCGATATACCGGCCATCTTTTTGAACAGCATCCTGCAGCAATTGTATGGCTTCTTTATAATTACCGCCCTGTGCCTTTTCTATCCCTTTTTCATAAACCTCAATTGCCTTTTTATTGATAGAAACAGGATCATACTGTGCAAATAGCTGGATGTAAAAACCGGGGATTACAAATAGTATGAGGGTATAAATGAGTATTAACAGGGAGCGGTTCTTCATCTGATGAAGTTAAAAACTATTCCCATGAAATGAAATGCTGCCTGCAGATTTAACAATAAACGGGATTGAACAGACTATAATAAAGCCTGGAAACCAGATCAGGGCACATTGATATATTTATGGATCTGCAGTGAAAGTTGCCATTGAGGGTGTGCCTTGATATAATCAATGATCATTGGTGTGACCAGGGCTGCTTTATCCCATTCAGGCTGCAGGTAAAGTTTGCAATCCGGAGACACTTGTGCTGCCCATTTTTCCGCCCAATCAAAATCTGATTTATTGAATACAACCACCTTAAGTTCATTTGCTTTTACAACGACTTCAGTAAGTGGCGCTTTGAATTTTTTGGGGGATAGCGTGATCCAATCCCAGTTGCCTGAAAGCGGTGAACTGCCCGAGGTTTCCATATGCGTTTTAAAGCCTGCCTTTTGCAACTGTCGGGTCAGTTCGTCAAGGTCATGCAGCAATGGTTCACCACCCGTGATCACTGCAATGGGAGACCCCGCCTGTTTTACCTGGTCCACCAGGTATTGAATTTCAAGTAAAGGATGTTTGGTACTGTCCCAGCTGTCTTTCACATCACACCACACACAACCAACATCACAACCTCCCAACCTGATAAAATACGCTGCTTTTCCCTGGTGCACACCTTCTCCCTGCAGGGTATAAAAATGTTCCATGACAGGTAAAGCTGTATCGGGAAGTATGGCAACAGTTGATGACATGAGCGATTTAGTCAATGATAAATTTTACGGGTACTATTTTGAATTGCCTCTGATGATTATTTTGCTTCTTCTTCTTCATAATGCTTCAAAGCGCATGCCCTAAAAGTATTTTTCATTAGGGCTGCAATTGTCATTGGGCCTACGCCGCCAGGCACCGGGGTAATGAAGGAGCATTTAGGTGCCACGTTTTCAAAGTCTACATCCCCGCTTATGCGGTAGCCTGATTTCCTGGAAGGGTCGGTCACACGGGTAATACCAACATCTATGATCACTGCACCTTCCTTTACCATATCAGCAGTAATAAATCCTGGTCTTCCAAGCGCTGCAATGATGATATCCGCTGATAGGCAGATCTCCTTTACATTTTTTGTATGGGAATGGCAAATCGTGACCGTGCAATTACCCGGATAATTATTGCCACTTAATAAGATGCTCATCGGTCTGCCAACGATATTGCTCCTGCCCACTACCACTGCATGTTTGCCTTTGGTCTCCACTTTATAGTGTTCCAGCATCAGCATAATACCGTAGGGGGTGGCCGGAATAAAGCTTGACTGACCCAGCACCATGCGTCCTACATTATTAGGATGAAATCCATCCACATCCTTTACCGGGTCAATAGTATTGATCACCTCTTCAGATGATATATGATCAGGTAATGGAAGCTGAACCAATATACCGTCAACATCAGGGTCTGTATTCAGATCCCGGATAATATCAAGGAGTTTGAAAGATGAAATGGTATCCTCAAGACGTATCAGTGTTGATTTAAAACCAACCTCTTCACATGCCTTTACTTTTGAGGCGACATAGGTCTCACTGGCACCATTATTACCCACCAAAACCGCTACCAGGTGCGGTACTTGTTTACCCCGGGAAGCCAATTGAGCCATTTCCAGTTTAATAGAGTCTTTTATCGCCTGGGAGGCTTCCTTCCCATTTAAGATTTGCATGGCGCAAAAGTAAGAAAGCAGCCATTGGCAAAATAAATTTTATCATATATCTTAACAACCAAACTTACTGCGTGAGAAGACTATTTATTTATCTCTTCTGCCATTTTATTGTCCATATTGTTGTTCATGGTCAATCCATTCGGAAGCCCCTTGCTGCCCCCGTTGCCCAATTGTTAGCTTATAGTTCCTCCCATTCCAGTCCTTATGCTATCGTGTCAAACCAGGCTTCCCTGGCAAGGATCCATACTATTGCTGCTGCAGTATATGGTGAAAAACGTTTTGCATTAAAGGAGTTAAGCCAGTATACTGCCACTGTCAGTATACCCACAACTTCCGGCAATTTTGGTATCAGGGCGGATCATTTTGGAGACCTTTCCTACAATGAATCCGGTATTGGATTAGCCTATGGCCGAAAGCTCGGTGAAAAGATCGACATAGGTGTTCAGTTCAATTATTACAATTTCAAGACGCAGGGATATGGTTCAGCTTCATCCATTAATGCGGAAGGAGGTGTATTGTTTCATCTTACGGAATCTTTCAATATAGGATTTCATATGTATAATCCTTCCGGCAATCAATTAGGGAAGAAAGCGGGAGAAAATCTTCCTTCCATATATGCAGCAGGTTTTGGATATGATGTTTCATCAAAGGTCTTTATTGGCGCTTCCATTGAAAAACAGGAAGACCAGCCTTTAAATCTGAACGCGGGCATGCATTATTATTTCGGCGATAAATTGTCAGCCTGCGGGGGAATTGGTTCAGCTACTTCCTCTTATTATATAGGTTTTGGTGTGGTGTTGAAAACGCTACAGTTAAATGTTCTGGCTTCCATGCATCCTCAATTAGGTGTCACACCAGGATTGCTATTGATCTTTAACCCACCGGTAAAAGCACAGCAGGATAATGAATAGGTTATTATTTTTTATTGGCCTGCTACTGGTGTCACAAATCATACAAGCCCAGGACGTTCCTGCCAAAACCCAGGAACAGTTGGAAAACATGGCGGAGGCAAGGGAGGAGGAAGACCAGCAGGATGATAGCTATTTATTGCAATTGGAATATTATTCAAAAAATCCCCTTGACCTTAATACAGCAACTGAAGAAGAACTGCAGGCCTTAAAATTATTAAACGGGTTACAAATTGCCAATCTTCTCCATTACAGGCAGTTTGCAGGAAAGCTGATCAATACCTACGAATTGCAGGCCGTCCCTGGTTGGGATCTTTTCACGATCAACAAAGTTCTTCCATATATAACGCTTAGCAGCGTTATATCTATTCAACAAGACCTGGCAGGAAGATTTAAAAATGGTAATCATTCCATTTTATCAAGGATATCAAGGGTATTGGAAAGGTCAAAAGGATATGACAAGACTTTACCCAATCATTACCTGGGAGACCCTAACCATATTTTATTCCGGTATCGATACCAATATAAGAATTTGTTGCAATACGGTATTGTTGGAGATAAGGATGCAGGAGAACAATTTTTCAAGGGTGCACAATCAAAGGGTTTCGATTTTTATTCCATTCATTTTTTCATAAGAAACCTGGGCAAGATCAAATCATTGGCTTTAGGAGATTATACCATCAACCTGGGGCAAGGGCTGATCCAATGGCAGTCACTCGGGTTTGGTAAGGGTACAGATGTTATGGGAGTCAAACGGCAATCACCGGTTTTACTTCCATACAGGTCTGCTGGTGAATTTAATTTCAACCGGGGATTAGGAATTACAATGGGTATAAAAAATTGGGAAGGAACGGCCTTCCTATCCTATAAAAAGATAAACGCCAATTATGTAGATTCTATAGATGCTTTTACAAGTATTTTGTATTCTGGCCTCAACAGAACTGTTTCGGAGGTCAATGATAAGAATTCAGTAACAGATCTTTCAGGGGGTGGAAATATCAGCTTTCATTCTTCAAAATTGAAACTGGGGATTAACTCGGTTATCCATAATTTTTCAAAGCCATTACAAAAAAGGCCGGAATTGTACAACCTCTATGCATTCAGTGGAAATACATTGTGGAATAGTAGTTTAGATTACGCTTTTACCGCCAGGAATATGCATTTTTTCGGAGAAGCTGCCATGGACCGTGATTTAAACCTGGCCATGGTGCACGGATCATTGATCAGCCTTGACCCCAGGCTGGATGTCTCTCTGGTTTACAGGTCCTTATCCAAAGCCTATCAAAATCTTTATGGAAATGCATTCACCGAAAATACCCTGCCTGTTAATGAAAAAGGATTGTATGCAGGTGTGGTAATAAGACCTCTTATGGGTTGGCAACTCAACGCGTATACAGACCTGTTTTCCTTTCCATGGATCAGGTACCGGGTTGATGCACCCAGTAAAGGAAGAGAGTACATGATCCAGTTGGAACATCAGCCTTCAAAAGAAACCAGTGTTTATTTCCTGTACCGCAATAAAAACAAGCCGCTCAATGATACTATTGGTAATATGAATTACCCTGCCGATAAGATCAGGCAAAGTTGCAGGATCAATGTTACTACCCAATTGCAAAATGGATTCAGTTTGAAGGCAAGACTGGAGGCTTCATGGTATAATGCCGGGAAGCCTGATGCAGAGCAGGGTTTCTTAGGCTATATGGAAGGATCAAAGAAAATAAGAATGTGGCGGGTAGGGGCAAGGCTTCAGTATTTTGAATCAGGTGGATATAACAGCAGGATCTATGCCTATGAAAATGATGTACCGTTCAGCTTCAGCATACCAGCTTTTTTTGATACCGGTTTCCGTTATTATATAAATCTTAATTGCAAACCGGCAAGGAACCTCTCTTTTTCAGCCCGTTGGTCCAGGACAATCTTTCACAATGTTCAAAGCATAAAAACCGGACTGGATCAAATTAATGGTAATGCACAATCAGATGTACGGTTACAATTACAGTTGAGCTTCTAAAAAACGTGCATAACTTTCACAGCTTATCACTATGATGCTGGTGCAGCATTACTTTTTCCTTATTGTCTATTCTTATCACAGGCCTTAACATTTTCTTCTACACTTATGCTTTGCTGTGAGGTATAGAATATTAACCATTTAATAGTTTATTCATGAGAAAAATTCTAATGATGTGCTTTGCACTCATGCTGTTTCTAATGGCATGGAGTCAGAACCGTACAGTCTCCGGGCGTGTAACTGATGCCCAGGGTAAGGCAGTACCTTATGCTTCAGTGGTTATCAAAGGATCAACCACCGGGGTATCAGCTGATGAAAATGGGAATTTCACCATCCAGGCACCCCCTAATGCCGTGTTGGTGATCAGTGCTGCAGGATTCCAGGGAGCAGAAATAAATATAGGTGACAGAACCACAGTGAATTCTACATTGACTTCACAAAGTGCCTTGACCGAAGTGGTTGTTACAGCCCTGGGACAAACTAGAAGTAAAACCAAGGTGGGTTATGCCACTTCAACATTTAATAGTGAAACAATCACAAGGGCGGCACCTGCCAATGCCCTTGACGCCTTATCAGGAAAAATTGCCGGAGCCAATATATCCAAAACGGGTGGACCGGGTTCTTCTACCAAGGTAGTGCTGAGAGGCTATGGTGTAATAGGTAACAACCAGCCATTATACGTGGTGGACGGTATCCCCCTGAATGATTCAAGGTTTGGTGCAAGCGATAACGTCGACTTTGGTAATGGCTTGAATGATATTAACCCAAGTGATATTGAAAGCATATCAGTATTGAAAGGAACGGCTGCTTCTTCTTTATATGGTTCCAATGCCAAGAATGGCGCCATCATGATCACTACCAAAAGAGGTAGAAGCGGCAAGTTGAAAGTGGAGTATAATGGTTCAGTCAACTTTAGCAAGGTAGGCAAGCTGCCCGAAATGCAAAGTATTTTTGGACAGGGCTGGGGTGGCATTTTTGTCCTACCTGAGAATGGAAGCTGGGGACCTAAAATGGATGGAAAAACCAGGGCATGGGGTTCCATAGTAGACAATTCACAGTTGATCAAGCCATTTAGTTTTATTGATAACAATATCCGCGATTTCTATAATACCGGTGTTGAAGCTAATAATACCATCGGCTTATCTGGAGGTAATGAAACTTCCCAATTCTATTTCTCTTACGGTAATGTAGTGAGTGATGGTGTCATACCTACGGTAACAGATTACTACCAGCGCAATACCTTTGCCTTACGTACCAATAGTAAGTTCAAAGCATTTACACTCAACAGCTCATTCAATTACAGCAATAAAAAACAAAACGCTCCATTTACAGGGCAGGGTGGAAGTGATGGAGGATCCATTTTTGAAGAGATACTGCAAATACCTGTAGATATACCTATTAAAGATTTCAGGGACTATAAGAATAAGTTCTTCAACGTAGATAATTACTTTACTCCGTATGCGGAGAATCCATATTATCCATTGTATGAAAACAAGAATACACAAAATTCAGACAGGTTCTTTGGGGATGTGGATATGAATTATGCCTTTACCAGCAAGTTGTCTGCTCAAATGCGTTTAGGTGGTGATATCACCAATGCCCGGACATTCGGTTACAAAGCTGTAAATGCTCCTGGTATTGGAAGCTGGAACAAGGGTGGTAATACAGAAGGCGCATCGAGAGCGGCAGACGTTGGCTCTGTTTCAGAATTAGCTCAATATGTGGGAGCCATCAACGGCGATTTTATATTGAAATATAATACCGGTATTACCGATGATATCAGCCTGGAAGCCCTGGCAGGTGCCAATTATTACCAGCAGGATCAAAAGGCTTCTTCAGCTTCTATTACAGACCTGTTCATCCCCGGTGTTTACAATCTAAGTAATTCATTAAATCCTCCGACAGCTACAGATTTTGCCCAGCACAGGAAAAGGGTAGGTGGCTATGCACAGGCTATACTGGGTTATTCCAACCAGGTGTTCCTGACATTGAATGCAAGGAATGACTGGTCATCTACTTTGCCTATAGATAACAACAGTATATTTTATCCCGGTGCCAGCTTGTCCTGGGTGGCTTCACAAACATTTGGTTTGAATAATTCAACCATTTCGCTGATTAAACTTCGTGGTAGCTACGGTAAGACCGGTTCTGATGCCGATCCCTATTTAGTGTATCCAACTCTCGCCATTGGTAATGTGGGTTTAGGTTTTGGAAACCTGACCTTCCCTTTTGCCGGTGTCACATCATTTGGTATCAGTAATACCATTGGTAATTTAAACCTGCAGCCGGTAATTACAACCGAGGGTGAAGTAGGGGCGGAGATCCGCTTTTTCAGAAATCGCTTAGGCCTGGACGTTGCCCTGTATGATAAAAAGACCAAGGGACAGATCATCACTGTTCCCATCGCTCCTTCCACAGGATATACAGGTCTGGTAAACAACCTTGGCCTGGTGCAAAACCGAGGTATTGAACTCGCCCTTGATGCAAAGCCTTTGGATATGAAGAATTTGACCTGGTCTATGACCTATACTTTCTCCAAGAACTGGAACAAGCTGAAGAGTTTAACTACAGGACTGGATAATGTGATCTTAAATACTGCTTATGATGCCTCGCTGATCGGGTACCCGGGTAAATCTTTGACAGGCATATATGCACCTGTCCCTCAATTTACCTCTGACGGAAAGATCATTGTCAGCTCAACAACAGGTATGCCACTGGAAGCCGCAGATAAGGGCTTTTATGGCAATGCTGAATACGATTACATGATGGGAATGTTGAACACCTTTACTTACAAGGGTTTACAATTATCATTTTCATTGGATTATAGAAAGGGTGGCCATATGTATAGCGGAACAGCCGACCTGTTAAACTTTACCGGAAATGCATACAACACGACCTACAATGACCGCAGGCCTTTTATCATTCCTAATTCAGTGGTACAGACCGGAACAGATGCTAATGGCAAACCGACATATGAAGAAAATACCATCGTAATTGATGAAGGTGCTTACACGGACTATTGGTACCCTACACAGAATAAAGCAGGCTCTTATTACGACAGGATCATTGAAAAGTCATTTTTCAAACTAAGGGATATATCCCTGGGTTATACATTGCCATCAACATGGGCCTCAAAGATTCGCGCCACTAATTTATCAGTGAGTGTTTATGGCCGCAATTTCCTGTTGTGGACACCACGATCCAATTTTTACCTTGATCCTGAAGCCTCCAATTTGGGTAATGACCTGGCCAGTGAATTGGGTGAGTTTAGAACTGCTCCCACTTCGTACCAGTTTGGAGTAGCATTAAAAGCATCATTTTAAAAACTACAATCATGAAGACAAGATCATATAAAATATTTTTCATTGCCGGGATTGCAGGATTGCTTCTAACTACCAGTTGTAAAAAACAACTGGATATCAACCAGAATCCCAATGTTCCTGCGGTAGCCAATGGAACGCCTTCAGTTGTATTTCCAGCTGCCGTCTTTGGTACAGCTGCTGGCGTTGGCGGAGAGTTGGCCATTGTGGGGGCCATATGGGGAGAATATGTTACCCAGTCTGCATTTTCCAACCAATATAAAACAATAGATGCCTACCAGCTTGGGACAGCTGATTATAACAGGGGCTACAGGAACCTGTTTGCTAATGGGTTAAAGAACTACCAATTTGTTTTGGATAAGTCTAAAGAAACCCAGAACTGGAATTTTTATATAATGGCAGCGACGATGAAAGCCTACACGGCGCAGGTCTTGGTGGACCTGTATGACAAGATCCCCTATTCTGAAGCTTTGCAAGGTACTGCTAATCTTACTCCCAAATTCGATGATGGTTATAACATATATCTTGATCTCCTCAAATTATTGGATACAGCATTGGCAAAGCCCTTGAAAGCTTCCATTCTTACCCCGGCTGATAAAAGTGCAGACCTGATATTTAATGGTGACCTGGATAAATGGACAAGGTTTGCCAACAGTATGAAAATGAAGTTGTACCTGCGTATGGTCAACAAAAAACCACAGGATGCAGAGACAGGAATTAAAAAGCTGTATGCAGATGGCGCCAAATTTTTAAATACGGATGCTGCATTAACTGGATTTACCAATGTGAAGGATAAGGACAATCCTATGTATGAGCAAAATATCCGCTCATTGAACACACCCGATAATTTAAGGGCCAGTTTTACTTTCACTTCTTTTTTAACCTCCCACAATGATACAAGGGCTACTTATTTCTTTGGTACTGCAACACCTACAGCCATCCACCAGGGTGATTATACAGGTACCAATCCAAGTTATAAAACAGCCACTGTATTGGTTCAACGCCCAACTGACCCCGTAGTGTTTATGTCCGCTGCTGAATCCTATTTCATGCAGGCGGAATCACGCGAACGCTATTTTGGTGGTGATGGAGCCAAGGCTCTTTATGACAAGGGTGTATTGGCGGCTTTTGCCGAAACAGGAAATGATGGTAGTGCCTTCATTGCACCAGGGGGTGAGTACGAGTATCCATCTGGTTCCCTGGAGGAAAAGATCCAGGCCATCAGCACTCAAAAATGGGCGGCTTGTGCCTATGGCGTTCATTACCTGGAAGGTTTTTTTGAAAAGAACCGGACAGGCTATCCAAAAACAAGCCCGGTGTATTCGACAGATGCTTCTTATGTGCCAGGTGAATTTGTGACCTCTAAAAATTCTGTTTTAGGACCCGGTCAATTACCAAAGCGATTGGTATTCCCATTACTCGAGACACAGGCCAATCCAAATGCTCCCGCACTGGTTCCTATAACAACACCGGTTTGGTGGGCATTGTAACTATTAACCTTATAATGAATCAACATGAGAATAAAAATATATTTCCTTGCTTTTGTAGCCTTAAGCTTTACAATTGCATGTAATAAGGAACCGGATTTTAATTACCCTGAAGGGACGGTGGGCAGGTCTAAGATTACCAACTTCCCTGTATTGACACTTAAAGGGGATAACGTGATTGTTTTAGAAAAAGGATCTGCATTCACAGACCCTGGTGTAATAGCCAAGGAAGGTAGTAATGATTTAACGCCAACAGTGACTGGAGCAGTTGACGTAAATACTCCTGGAGTTTATACAGTAAATTATTCTGCTGTAAATAAAGATGGATTTTCTGCAGCTACACGCAGGACGGTTGTTGTATATTCTACAGATGCATCAGCTGCTGCACATGACCTTTCTGGATCATATGCCCGTACTAGCAATGGCTCTGTTGCCGAATGGACAAAACTCGCACCTGGAGTATATTCGGTTTTCAATCCAGGCGGAGCTCCTGGTACCAACCTTACTGTTATCCTTTTTAACCCTACTGGCTACACTATATTTATTCCATCCCAGATCTCCAGTGATGGGAACACTACAAGTTCCTCCAATGAATCCTATACACCCGGCCCACCCGCAAAGTATACAATCAAGATTTTAAACCCTGGATATGGGACTGGCTTAAGAACTTTTGTTAAACAATAAACTGATTCAAAATGAAAATAATTTCTATACTATCCATAGTCGCAGTAGTTTGTTTTTCCTCCTGCAAAAAAGATCTTCCCGATATTGGAGGAACTGCTGCTCAAAAAATGGCTAATGAATGGTGGGTAACATTAGATCAACCCGGATCACCTGATGTTTTTGGGATTGGACATTTTAAGATACTAACTTATAATACAGCAGCAAACAATGATTCTATCTGGGTTGATGACTACAAAAATGGTTGGCAGGTAAAATTTAAAGCAGCTGCTAATTTTAATGACTTAACATTTTCTGCCAAGGATGCACCTAACCAATATTATCCAATAACAATAAATTTAACTGAAGGGAAAGTGCTGCTTAATGCCGGTCATTCCAAATCTGGAAACATTGTTGACAGTATTCATATGAAAGTTGAATTCTCTGATGACCCGGGAACTATATATGAAATGAATGGCACTGCCCGAACCCGGTTTATTGAAGATGAATATTAAAGGCTGAAATCATATACCAACGGTAGAATATTATGGTGAATGGTGAAAGCTGCCCGCAAGGGCAGCTTTCTTTTTTTATATAACTTGTTCATTCAATGTAATTTATATGCGCTTAAAAATTGAAATAGTTAACAATGTTTGAACATTTATATGCCAAAACACCCTAACTTGGCGCAGCATTTTCAAAAGATCAGCTGTCTGCGTACCTGTAAATCAGCTGATCAATTGATCAAATGACTGTTTTGTGCTTAACCATTTAAATCTAAAATTTCACATGAAGAAAACGCTATCACTGCTTACAGTGCTGATGCTTTTTTGTGCATTGGCATTTGGGCAAACCCGAGCCGTTTCCGGTCGCGTAACAGACGCACAGGGAAAAGCGGTTCCTTTCGCCTCCGTAACCATTAAAGGCAGTTCCACAGGGGTGGCCGCTGATGAAAACGGAAACTTTACCATCGAAGCCGCTCCGAACTCCACCCTGGTTTTTAGTGCTGCAGGCTACCAGACAGCAGAAGTGAACATCAAAAACCAGTCTTCTGTTTCCACAACTTTAACTTCCCAATCAAGCCTAAACGAAGTAGTTGTAACGGCCCTGGGCATACGCAGAACCCGCAACCAGACACCTTATGCCGCGCAACAGGTGACTGGAGAGGAAGTAAGCAAAACGCGCAATGCCAACTTCGTACAGAACCTATCCGGTAAAGTGGCAGGACTGGATATCAGGCAAACCAATACCATGGGTGGATCAACCAACGTGATCATTCGTGGTACCAAATCCATTACAGGTAACAACCAGGCCTTATTCGTAGTGGATGGAGTGCCTTACAGCAACAGCAATACCAATACGGCTAACCAGAGAACCGGTAGGGGTGGTTATGATTATGGTAATGCCGCCGCTGATATCAACCCTGATGATATTGAATCTGTTACAGTACTGAAAGGCGCTGCAGCCAGTGCCCTTTACGGATCCCAGGGGTCTAATGGAGTTATATTGATCACTACCAAGAAAAATGCCCGTGGCCTGGGTATCACTGTAAATTCTGGTGTGACCGTGGGTAAGGTTGACAAATCAACTTTTGCCACTTACCAGAAACAATATGGTGCCGGTTATGGCAAATTCTATGGTCCTGACGAAGACCAGTATTTTAATGAAGTGGATGTGGATGGTGATGGAACTGTGGACCTGGTAGCACCTTTTCACGAAGATGCCTCCTACGGTGCCAAGTTCGATCCAAACCTGATGGTGTACCAATGGGATGCGTTTGATCCTACCTCTCCTTATTTTGGTAAGGCAAGACCATGGGTTGGAGCTGCAAATGATCCAATCAGTTTTTTCCAGACACCGGTTTCTTCCAACCAGAGCATCTTTATTGATGGTGGTTCTGAAAAAGGATCTTTTAAACTGGGTTATACCCGCAATGACGACAAAGGCATTTTGCCAAACAGCAAGATCAACAAGAACCTCCTGAATTTTGGCGGTACCTATAATATCACACCGAAGCTGACAGCAGGTGCTACCATGAACTTTACCAATATCAATGGTCTTGGCCGTTATGGTACTGGTTATGATGATAAAAACCTGATGACCAACTTTCGCCAGTGGTGGGAAGTGAATGTGGATGTAAAAGAGCAGAAAGATGCTTATTTCAGAAACAGGGACAATACTACCTGGAACTGGAAAAGTGCCAACAGGCTGATAGCCAACTTCTGGGACAATCCATACTTCACCCGCTACGAGAACTACGAATCTGATTCCCGTAACCGTTATTTCGGCGTGGCCAACCTGAACTTCAAACCGGTTGAATGGTTGAATATCATGGGTAGGGCTTCACATGATGGCTATGATGAATTGCAGGAAGAAAGACAGGCTGTAGGAAGTGTTACCACTTCTTCTTACTCCCGTTACAACAATGCTTTCAGGGAAACCAATTTCGACCTGATCGCCAACATGGATAAGAATATCACATCAGATATCAATTTTAAAGCCTTACTGGGAGGTACCCTGAACAAAAGGCGTAATGAAAGCATCCGTGCTGTAACCAATGGTGGTTTGATCGTTCCAAGAGTATATGCGCTTTCCAATTCATTGAATACGCCAAATGCCCCTGTGGAATTTGACGGCAGAAGGGAAGTGCACAGCCTATACGCTGGTGCTACTTTCAGCTGGAGAGATATGATCACTTTGGATGGAACCATCCGCAGGGACCAGTCTTCCACTTTGCCAAAGGATAACAATACCTATTATTATCCTTCAGTGTCAGCAGGTTTTACGTTTTCTAAATTATTGCCTTCAGCTACCTGGTTGAGTTATGGTAAGGTAAGGGCCAACTATGCACGAGTGGGTAATGATGCGCCAGTGTATAGTGTATATGACTCTTATGTGGGTATCGCTCCATTTGGAGGAAATCCCCAGGGTTCAGTGGCTGGTACTAAGAACAACCCGAACCTGATGCCTGAATTAACCGGAAGCTTTGAAGCAGGTGTGGAAATGGCCTTCCTGAAAAACCGTGTAGGTTTTGATATGAGCTATTACCGCTCTAAAACAGATGACCTGATCACACCGGTGATCTTATCTACAGCTACAGGTTACAACTCTAAATTCCTGAATGCAGGTTCAATTGAAAATAAGGGTATTGAAGTTTCTGCTTTTGGTACACCGGTAAAAACAAATGATTTCTCCTGGAATATCAATGTAAACTGGTCAAAGAACAGGAACAAGGTGCTGGAATTGTTTGAAGGTGCTGAAAACCTTGTATTAGCAGATTTCCAGGCAGGTGTTACCTTGAATGCTTCACTGGGTCAACCTTATGGTACAATCCGTGGATCCAACTATGTATACAAGAACGGGGAGAAGGTAGTAAGCCAGACAAATGGTCGTTACCTTCTTTCTACTACGTCTAATGAAGTGATTGGAAACGCCAATCCTGACTGGGTAGGTGGTATCAATAACAGCTTCCGTTACAAAAATCTGTCTCTAAGCTTCCTGATAGATACCAAGCAGGGTGGAGATATTTTCTCATTGGATATGTATTATGGAATGGGTACAGGTCTGTATCCTGAATCAGTTGCCTTGAATGATCTCGGCAACCCTTCGCGCAATACCATTGCTGAAGGTGGTGGAATCATTCTTCCTGGTGTGGATGCAGATGGCAAAACCAATACCAAGCGCAGATCTAACTCTGAAGGTACACTGGGTTACCGTCAGCCAACTGCCGGTTTCGTATACGATGCCAGCTATGTTAAGCTGAGAGAAGCTATTATCAGCTATTCTTTGCCTAAATCACTGGTTTCTAAATTGAATCCATTTAAAGGTATCGACCTTTCCCTGATCGGCAGGAACCTTTGGATCATCGACAAGAATATTCCTTATGCAGATCCTGAAGAGACTATCAGCTCAGGCAACCTGCAGGGATACCAGAGCGGTGCTTACCCAACAACCAGGACCTTCACCTTTAACGCTAAATTCAGATTCTAATCAATTGACCATGAAAAAAATCATATATTCCTTAACGGCCATCATGTTCATCACGATGGCTTGTACCAAGGATCTTTCGAGCCTGAACATAGACCCGAAGAATCCTGCGACCTTGCCTTCATCGGCATTTTTTACCAATGCGCAACGTTCTCTAAGCAATACCCTGACCTCCTCTAACGTCAACCTGAACATTTTCAGGCTGATCGTTCAGCATTGGCAGGAGACCCAATACCCGGAAGAAAGCCAATATGACCTGGGTACAAGGGAGATCAATGATGCTACCTGGAATGTCTTATACCGCGATGTTATTCGTGATCTGCGGGAAGCCAAAGCACTGATCCCCGGTGATGTAAAAGATGCAGCTGTTCAAAAGAACAGGCTGGCAGTTACCGAAGTAATGGAAGTGTACACCTGGTATTACCTGGTCACCACCTATGGCAATATCCCTTACACTGAGGCGCTGGATATTGAAAAGCCTTTCCCTAAGTATGATGATGCCAAGACCATTTACAATGATCTGCTAACCAGGCTGGATGCAGCTATTGCCAACATCAATACCGGTGCAGGCGGCTTTGGAAGCGCTGACCTTATCTATAGCGGAGATATGACCAAATGGAAGAAGTTTGCCAACTCTTTCAAGGTAAAGATGGCAATGACCATTGCTGATGATGATGCAGCCAAAGCAAAAACCCTGGTGGAAGCAGCAGTAGCCAGTGGTGTATTTACTTCCAATGCGGATAATGCTACTCTGGTTTACCAGAATGTTCAGCCTAATACCAATCCTATCTGGGTTGACCTGGTGAACAGTGGCAGGGATGATTTTGTTGCTGCCAGCACTTTCATCGACAGCCTGCTGGCCCACAATGATCCACGCATTGACAATTTCTTCACCAAGGATCCTACAGGTGGTTACTCTGGTGCTGAACCAGGTTTACAGTCGGCTTATGAGCCTAATTCACACGTCAATCCAAATATTACCAAGCCTGAATTCCCTGGCCTGTTGCTGGATTATGCCGAAACTGAATTGTTCCTGGCCGAAGCAGCCCAGAGAGGGTTTAATGTTGGTGGCACTGCCGTTTCCCATTACAATGCGGGTGTTACAGCCTCCATATTATATTGGGGAGGTACAGCAGCCGAAGCAGCCGCCTACCTGGCACAACCTGGTGTAGCGTATAATGCTGCTGAATGGAAGAAAAGCATAGGTGTTCAGAAATGGATCGCTTTATATAATCGTGGCTGGGATGCCTGGATCGAGTGGAGAAGACTGGATTATCCCCAGTTAGAACCTGCCCACGAAGCTTTATCAGATATTCCGGTTCGTTTCCCATACCCTGTTAATGAGCAGAATGTGAACCGCGTCAACTTTGAAGCCGCAGGTGAAGCCATCGGTGGAGATGATGTGTCTACCAAACTATGGTGGGATAAGTTTTGATCCGTACAGTTTCTAAATGTTTATGGAAACCGCCCTATGGGCGGTTTTCTTTTTAGGGATTGAACCGAAGTTGAGTGATTGAGAAGTTGATTAAGATATGGCCCGAATTCAAGGGGCTGACACCTAAGGCACCCGAAACTATAATAATATACCAATGTCTGCTATGGCTCCCTGCTCAATACACCCTACTTGCGACTCATTTGCCCTAACCATATACCATATATCTGCCATAGATCTTCCATAGATGTCCCAATGCTTATATAGTTGGGACATCTATGGGACATCTATGGTCATCTATGGGAGATCTTTGGAACATCCCCCTGTTTGGCAGGGTATGTAGCCCCAGCTGCCGGGTTGTTGTGTAGCCAGGTATTAAAAATTTGGGGTCTAGGGTACTAATTGTAATGCTGTTTGAGGATATGGAAGACGTAAAATGGTATAATTGTGTTCTATTTATCTTAAAAATTAACCTGTCTATAGCTGATCATTAATAAATCCTGATGGGGTTTTAACGAGTTTTTTGGGTTTTTACCAAAATCTTGATCATAAGCAATTCATACATAGGTAATTATCTACTTTTATTTAACACATTGATAATTAATATTTAACAAAGCTCATTATAGGGAATTATTGATTTGGGATAATAACCATCCTTCTATCCTCAAAAAAAACCGTCTATAAAGCTGTTCTATTTTGTTCACAATCCCTTAACTTGCTCACTCCTTATCCAAACTCTGCGATAACCTGGACTATTTTATTACTAAACACTTAAATGTACACATGAGAAGAATTGTAACTCTGCTTACAGTGCTGATGCTATTTAGTGCATTGGCTTTTGGACAAACCCGACCTGTTACGGGGAAAGTAACAGATGCTCAAGGAAAAGCTGTTCCTTTTGCTTCTGTAACAGTTAAAGGAACAAATGCAGGTGTAGCTGCTGACGAAAATGGAAACTTTACAATTGACGCGGCTCCTAACTCCACACTTGTATTTAGTGCTGCCGGTTTTGAAACATCCGAAGTAAAAATTGGAAATCAAACAGCCATTACGGCTACTATCACCAACCAGTCTAATATGAGTGAGGTGGTGGTAACAGCGTTGGGCGTAAGAAGGTCTAAAAATACGCTTCCTTATGCAGCGCAGCAAGTTTCCGGCGATGATGTTAGCAAGATTCGCGGAAGTAATGTTGGTTCTGCACTTTCCGGTAAAGTATCCGGATTACAGATCATCCAGGGAAATAGTATTGGTGGTTCCACCAACGTTGTTATCCGTGGTGTGAAATCTTTAACTGGTAATAACCAGGCTTTGTTCGTTGTTGATGGAGTTCCCGTTGACAACAGCAATACCAACTCAGCCAACCAGAGAACAGGTAGGGGTGGTTATGACTACGGTAATGCTGCCGCAGATATCAACCCTGATGACGTTGAGTCGATCAACGTACTGAAAGGTGCCGCTGCGAGTGCATTGTACGGTTCAAGAGCTGCCAATGGTGTGATCATGATCACTACCAAGAAAGCTAAAAGAGGTTTGGGAATTACTGTTAACTCAGGAGTTATTGTTGGTAAAATTGATAAATCAACTTTCCCCAAATACCAGAAAAGTTATGGCGCCGGATATTCCGATTCTTACCAGAAAGATGGATTTCTTTATTTTGACGTAGATGGTGATGGCGTTAAGGATTATGTGGTTCCAACGTCTGAAGATGCTTCATACGGTGTGAAGTATGATCCAAATCTAATGGTATATCATTGGGATGCTTTTGATCCCGCTTCCCCATATTACCATAAGAAAAAACCATGGGTTGCAGCTGTAAATGATCCTTCAACTTTCTACGAAACATCTATAGCTAATAATAACAGTATATTATTGGATGGTGCATCTGAAAAGGGAAGCATTAAACTTGGCTTTACAAGAAATAATGAGAAGGGTGTATTACCTAACAGCCGCGTTACCAAGAATATTGTCAATTTCGGATCCAGCTATAATATCACGGATAAGTTAACTGTAAGTGCTCTTGCCAATTATTCCAAAGTAGATGGAAAGGGCAGGTATGGAACTGGTTATAGTGGTAGAAACGTAAACCAGAATTTCCGCCAGTGGTATCAAACAAATGTTGATGTACAGGAGCAAAAAGAAGCCTATTTCAGGAATTATAAAAATATTACCTGGAACTGGAAAGATCCATCAACAGCTTCCGGAACAATTCCAATTTATACAGATAACTACTATTGGACTGTATACCAGAATTATGAGCAGGATACCAGGTCAAGGATCTTCGGTGATGTAGCTTTAGATTATAAGGCAACTGATTGGTTGAGCTTTTTAGGTAGAATTTCTTTAGATAATTATACTGAATTGCAGGAAGAACGTATTGCTGTGGGTAGCCAGGCTGTGCCTTTTTATTCCCGCTTTGACAGAACTTTCAATTCGACCAATTATGATTTAATGGCCAATGTTGATAAGCAACTTAATAAGGATTTTAATTTAAAGGCGTTGTTAGGTACCAACCTGGCAAGGACTAGTATTAAATCAATTTTTCAATCTACTTCAGGTGGTTTGATCGTTCCGGGGTTGTATTCCATTGCCAATTCAAAAGGTTCTATTCCTAACGCAGTAGAAACATACCAGCCAAAAGCTGTTGATGGTTATTTTGCGGGGTTGACACTTGGTTTCCAGGATTTCCTGACTTTAGATGGAACTCTTCGCAGAGACCGTTCATCTACACTGCCTGTTAATAATAATGCCTATAATTATTATGCTATTTCAGGTAGCTGGTTATTCTCTCACCATTTGACAAATGTTCCCTGGTTATCTACCGGCAAAATTCGTTTGAACTACGCCACAGTGGGTAATGATGCTCCTTGGGGAAGTATCAAAGATGTGTACGACCAGCCAAATGCATTTGGTTCTACAACTTTATTCTCCCTGCCAGGCACAAAGAATGAAAGCGAGTTAAAGCCTGAGCTTACCACCAGTAAAGAAGCTGGTTTGGAAATGGGCTTCTTTCATAACCGTTTAGGTTTTGACGCCAGTTACTATATTACAAATACAGTAAACCAGATCATTCCTGTTGCTACCTCAACAGCAACCGGGTTCTCTAATAAGTTTGTGAATGCAGGCAATATTGAGAACAGGGGTATTGAATTGTCTTTATATGGTACGCCTGTAAAGACACAAGATTTCTCCTGGAATGTAAATGTAAACTTTACACGTAACAGGAACAAAGTATTGGAGTTGTATAATGATAGCAAAAACCTTTTGCTTGGATCCTTCCAGGGAGGTGTGAGCATCAATGCTACTTTAGGTCAACCTTATGGTACTATCCAGGGTAAAACATGGAAAATGATCGATCCTAAAGACCCTACAAAAACTATCGCATGGGATGGTACTGGTCCTAAGTTGATAGGTTCTAATGGTTATTATGCTGTAACTACAACTACTAACAATGTGATCGGTAATGTAAATCCAGATTGGATTGGTGGTATCTCTAACAGCTTTAGGTATAAAAATCTTGCTTTAGGCTTTTTAATTGATGTTCGCCAGGGTGGCCAGGTATGGTCATTAGATCAGTATTATGGTGTAAACTTTACAGGTGTACTGGAAGAGTCTGCCGGGTTAAATGATCTAGGCAAACCTGTAAGAAATTCTTTAGCCGATGGTGGAGGTGTTATTCTTGAAGGCGTAACTGCAGACGGCAAGCCTAATACAAAGCGTGTTGTAATTGATGCAAACTCACCTGCGGTTCCTGCAGCAGCCTTTGCATTTGATGCCAGTTATGTTAAACTGAGAGAAGCAACTCTTTCTTATGCACTGCCACAAAGTATTTTCAATAGTGTAAGAGCTATTAAAGGAGTTGAATTATCTCTTATTGGAAGAAATTTATGGATCATCCATAAAAATTTACCATACTCTGATCCCGAAGAAAATCTTTCTTCAGGAAATATTCAGGGAATGCAAAGTGGAGCTTATCCAACAACAAGGTCTTTGGGCTTAAATCTTAAAGTGAAATTCTAAAAAAATATGAAAAAATTAATCTATATACTTGCTCCCACATTATTATTTACAGCTTGTACAAAGGATATATCGCGGTTTAATGAGGAAACAAAGAAACCCGCGAATGTTCCGGCTGCAACTTTATTTTCCAATGGAGTGAGAAATCTATCCGATGCATTGGCATCCGGTAGTGTAAATACAAATGTATTCCGCTTTACTGTGAAACATTGGGCCATGGCTGTTTACCAGGATGAGGCTCAATATGATTTTTCCACAAGAAATATTCCGCAGGCATGGTGGACAACCATGTATCGTGATGTACTTGCTGACTTAAATGAATCGGCAAGATTGGTAACTGCAGATGCACAATTAGAGGCTGGAGAAAAAGCCAATAAACTGGCTATTATTGACCTGATGGAGGTTTATACCTATAATATTCTGGTGAATACATTTGGTGATGTGCCTTATACAGATGCACTAAATCCAAATAATTTATTTCCAAAATATGATGATGCAAAGACTATCTATACTGATCTGTTGAAAAGGTTAAATGATGACATTGCCAAGTTAAATACTGGTAAGGCAGCATTTACATCTTCAGAGGATTTAGTTTATAAAGGTAATGTGGGTAAATGGAGCAAGTTTGCCAATTCATTGAAAATGCAAATGGGGATGATCATCGCTGATGTTGATCCCGCTACTGCGAAAACTACAGTTGAAGCTGCTGATGCAGGTGCTATGTCTTCTTCAGCAGATGATGCTAAGGTTACTTACCTGGCATCTACACCTAATACTAATCCTTTATATGCGGATATCGTTTTGGGAGGTCGTGGTGATTATGTGGCAGCAGAAGATTTAATGAACAAACTAGTAGCATTAAATGACCCTCGTAAATCACTTTATTTCGGCGTGAACAATGCAGGAGAGTACAAGGGTGGTATTGTAGGAAAGGTGAATACCTATTCTGACATGTCTAAACCAAGTGATAAGGTTTCTGCCGCTACAGCACCTTTAGTGTTATTGGATTATGTTGAAACTGAATTTTACAGGGCTGAAGCAATAGAGCGTGGATTTAACGTACCTGGTACTGCTGAACAGCATTACAACAATGCCATTACTGCATCCATCATTGCATGGGGTGGAACAGCTGCTGATGCCGCCGCTTATCTTGCTCAACCGCAGGTTGCCTATTCTACAGCAACAGGAACCTGGAAGGAAAAGATTGGCACGCAAAAATGGATTGCCTTATATAATCGTCCCTTTGCTGGATGGCTGGAACTAAGGAGACTGGATTACCCTGTATTGAGTTTGCCTGTTGCGGCTAAATCTGGATTCCCTAACAGGTTTCCATATCCAAACAATGAACAACAGTTAAACGGAGCAAATTATACTGCTGCTGCCGCCAAAATTGGTGGTGATAAAGTAGAGACTAAATTGTGGTGGGATAAGTATTAACACTTACCAGCATATTTAAAAAGGCTGCCTTAGGGCAGCCTTTTTTCGTTTATGTATATAAATTTCCTTTCATCATCGAAATTTTTCTTAAAACATATTTAACCTTTTATTAAAAATCACTTAAATTGGCGCAGCATTTTTAATGGATGGGCTGTCTGTTTAATTACTCAGCCGTATCTATAGCTGGACTGGTTTATTTTTTTGCTTTTATCTATTAACTTAAAACGTTCACATGAGAAAAATTGTATCGCTGCTTGCGATGCTGATGCTCTTTAGTGCATTTGCATTCGCACAAAACAGGACTGTTTCTGGCAAGGTCGTTGACGAAAAAGGAGTTCCCATTCCTTTTGCCACTGTTACTGAAAAGGGAACAAAAAACGGTACTTCCGCAGATGCTAATGGTAATTTTAGCCTGGAAGTAAGAAATGCAAACGCCCTGGTTATCTCCTCTACAGGGTTTGAATCAAAAGAAATAAGCATCCAGGGAAGAAATTCAGTTAACGTTCAGCTTTCTTCAGCTGCTAATGTTATTGACGAGGTGATCGTTACTGCGGGTGGTGTGCGTACGAAAAGAAAAGAAATTGGTACGGCAACTTCTGTAGTAAAGGCGGAAACTTTAACGGCTGGTAAAGCTGTAAACGTTGCAGGTGGACTGCAGGGTAAAGTAGCCGGCTTACAGATCAATGGTACTGGTGGTGGTGTAAACCCCAACTTCCGCGTGATCTTAAGAGGTCAGCGTTCATTGACCGGTAATAACCAGGCCTTATTGGTATTAGATAACGTGATCGTTCCTAATGAAGTATTAGGTAACCTCAATCCTGATGATGTGGAAGAAGTATCTGTACTGAATGGTGCCGGTGCTGCTGCCTTGTATGGTTCACAGGCTTCCAACGGCGCCTTGATTATTACCACCAAAAAGGGTAAAAGAGGTGTGAATAGCATTGGCTTGTCTCAAACCACTACAGTGGAATCCGTTGCTTTCTACCCTAAGATCCAAAAGACATTTGGTTCCGGTGGTACCAGCTATGGTTATGATGATAATGGCAATCCTAACTTCTTCTCTTACCTCGAAAACCAGGCTTATGGTCCTGCTTTTGATGGTGTGAAAAGACCTTTAGGCCCACCATTGGAAGATGGTACGCAGGACTCTGCTTTATACCAGTATAATGATGGTCATTTGAAGTTTTGGGAAAAAGGTATCACCAATCAATCTGATATCAATTTCCAATCCGGAGATGATAACTCAACTTTTTACATGTCTGGCCAGTACGTAGACACCAAGGGTACAACACCTGGTGATAAATACAACCGCGCCAACCTTCGTTTGAACGGAACCAGGAAAGTGGGTCAGAAAGTAAATATTACTTATACAGCCGGATATACGCAAAACAGGTATGATATCACCACTCAAACTGGTGCCATGTATGCTAACATGCTGAACATGCCTTCCAACGTGGATATTACCCGTTATAAGAACTGGAGAACAGATCCATTTGCCAATCCAATTGGATATTACAATCCCTGGTATCAAAACCCTTATTTTTCTGCTGATAACTGGAGGTCCAAACAGCGGAATGATTATTTGATCGGGAACCTGGAACTCAGGTTTACACCTATCCAGGGATTAGATATCGTTGGCCGCCAGGGTATCACCACGCGTAACCTTTCTAATAAAAATACAGTTGGTGAATTCAAATACACTGACTATTCCAAAAATACAGATGCGAGCTCCAAGGCTGATATAGCTGGTTCGGTATCTGATGGTAGTGCATACAGAACACAAATGCTTACCGACCTTTTCGCACAGGTTAGCAAGAAAATCAGTGATTTTAAAGTTGACCTGATCGCTGGTGGACAATGGACTCAGAATACTGCTAAAAATGTGAATGTTAGTGCAAGCGGTCTTGTTGTTCCAGATCTTTTCAATGTAGGTAATGGAGTAGGAACACCAGGTGCGACAGAAAGCAATTTCCAGGCACGCCAGATCGGTGCTTATGCAGACCTTCGTATTGGTTATAAAGGATTTGCATTCCTTCATGGTACTGGTCGTAATGACTGGGTTTCCATTTTGTCAGAAAAGAACCGTTCATTCTTCTACCCATCAGTTGACGCTGCCTTGATTGTAAGTGATGCTGTTGCGGCTTTAAAAGAAAGCAATACTATCAGCTTTTTAAAATTAAGAGCTGGCTGGTCTAAAGTAGGACAGGTGAACCTGGGTGGTACTTTTGGTGCTTACCAGTTATTACCAACATTCAGCAGTACAGCCAGCGGTTTCCCTTACGGAAGCTTACCCGGATATACTGTTGACAATACCCTTGTATCTAATGACCTCAGACCTGAGATCACCAAAGGATATGAAGCTGGTTTTGACCTGAATTTGTTCAAAGACCGTTTCACATCCAACGTTACATATTTCAGCACTAAAACTGATGACCAGACAGTAACTACACGTATTTCAAGCACCACCGGTTTCTCTTCTTTGAGAACTAATACTGGTCAAACACAAAGCAGTGGATTAGAAGTTGCTGCTCATGTTACACCTTTAAGAAACAGGGACTGGAATATCACCATTGGTGGTAACTACTCTTACCTGGACAACAAGGTGAATAGCATCAGTGCTGATCTGCCACGTTTAGCATTGGCTACTTATGGTACAGACGGACCTGGCTCTTATGCTGTTGCCGGACAGGTATTTCCTGTAATTATGGGTTTTGATTACAAACGTGATCCTCAAGGCCATGTTATTGTAGATGCCATTTCAGGTCTGCCTACAAAGTCTGATACCATTTCTATTTTAGGTAATGCAACTCCCAAGCAAAGACTTGGTATAGATGGATTGGTAAAATATAAAAACCTGTCTTTATCCTTCCTGTTTGATTACCGCGGTTCTTACCAGGTTTATAACTCAATGGGACCAGAACTTGATTGGTCAGGACAAGGATATAGAACTGCAGTTTACAACCGCCAGCGATTTGTATTCCCTAATTCAGTTATCTGGGATGGTTCTAAATATGTTACCAATACAGATGTCACTATAAAAAATGGTGGTGGTAACTCTGGTTTCTGGACAGATGGCATCAATCGTGATATCACTTCCAACTATGTTACTTCAGGTGATTTCTGGAAGTTAAGAGAGCTTTCTTTAGCTTATGATTTCCCAACATCGGTATTAAGTAAAACCAAGGTGATAAAAGGCGCAAGGATCAGTGTACAGGGACGTAACCTGTTCATGTGGATGGCAAAAGACAACTACTATACAGATCCTGAATACAGTGATGCAGGTAATGATAGTAATGGTATTGGTTTGACTGGTATTGGCCAGACACCTCCTTCCCGTTATTATGGTGCTACCATAAGATTGACCTTTTAATGCACTGATAAACGATTATTTAAAAAGAACAATTATGGTTCCCGTAGTAACTGGTAAAGTTGGGAGACCCTAAGTTGAAAAATAAATTATTATGAAAAAAACACTTGTTTATCTTTTTATGGGAGTCATGGTATTGGGGACTTCCTGTAAAAAATATCTTGATATTAATAAGAATCCAAACCAGGCTACGTCTGCAACGCCGCCATTGATCCTGCCACAGGCAATGACTGCAACAGCGATCAACCTGAATGGATATAATTCTTATGGTGCACAGTTGGTAGGCTATATGGCTAATGCCGGTGGTTATGGAGGTTTTGGTACTTCTATCACCTATAACTTTTCTTCCAATGATTTTTCAGCCAGGTGGTCTAACACCTATGATAACCTGGAAGATTACCAGGCAATTTTAAACCAGACAAAGGGTGATTCAAAATGGAGCTATTTTGATGCTGTAGCCAGGATCATGAAAGCACATAGTTATCAATTATTGGTAGATACTTACAATGATGTTCCATATACAGAAGCATTAAAAGGAGCAGACAATTTGAACCCTGCTTATACAGATGCAAAAGTGATCTATAAAGACCTGGCAGATGAACTGGATAAAGCCATTGCTACGATCAACACTGGAATGAATACACCTGGTGTCACTCCTTTAGGTCGTTCAGATGTAATGTTTGCGGGAGATCCTGTTAAATGGAAGAAATTTGCCAATACCCTGAAACTGAGGATCATTCTTCATGGCAACGGTAAGGTTACTTTTACCAATACAACTTTCACAGATGATGGATTTCTTGATGACGATGCTTTGATCAATCCTGGTTTTGCAAAGGATAATGGTCGTCAAAATCCTAAATGGAATACCTGGGCATTTGATTACACTGGTTCTGATGGCAATAAGGCCTGGATGCCTAACACTTTTATCATGTCTTTTTATAACAAAACCAAGCTTGATGATGCAGGAAGAGGTGCAGCTATTTATTACAAATTTGCAACAGGCACTCCGACAAACAGGCTTGGTGTAGAAAGTAACAACATTGCATCCAGCCCATCAGGTAGCTTTTGGTATCCTGATGCTAACAGGGATGGAAAGACCGCCGGAAATACAACAGGTGTATTAAAAGGACCAGAAGCTGGCATGCCAGTTATCACCGCTGCAGAAAGCTATTTCCTGCAAGCTGAAGCTGTAGTCAGAGGTATAAATATTCCTGGTGTTGCAAAGACCTTATTTGAAAAAGGAATAACTGCTTCTTTCCATTACCTTTTTGAGTTGCCAAATGGTAACCTTGCTGGGGACCCAGTTGCAGCAGCAGCTGACTACATGACAAAAAACAATACAAGTTACCTGGTCAATTTTGATTTAGCTTCCTCAACTGACCAGAAGATCGAAGCTATTATCACTCAAAAATATATTGCCCTGAATATGGTGAATAGCGAAGAAGCCTGGAATGAATACAGGAGAACACATTATCCTACTATCTTAAACAGTGTGGCTGCAACTGCAACTCAAACCTTTGCATCTTCTGTTTCAGAATCAACAGCGCCAGACAGGTTGCCTACAAGGATATTGTATCCAACTTCTGAGGGTTCTTATAATACCAAGAACGTTCCAAAAGGAATAACTCCATTCACTTCGAAAATTTTCTGGGCTTTATAATTTTTAAATAGAATTCATTATGAGACAATCAAAAATATTTTTCTTCTTATTGGCGACTGCCGTAAGTGTAACTTCTTGTTTGAAAAAAGACAGGATGAACATTGACCAGGACCTGGGTCCAAGAAATGTAATAGAATTTGATAACACCGGGGGTAACTCGGCTAAGGTAACTTCCAAATTTCCAGGATTTTATTCCGATCTGGGCGTTCTTGGCACGGGTGAGTCGAAGACCTTCGATATCAAAGTAAGCTATTCAGGAGCTGATGTTGCCCCAGAGGATATAACGGTAAAGCTGGAAATAGACCAGTCTGTATTAGCTAAGTACAATGAGGATAATAAAACAACTTATGCCGTACCTGCATCAGATATCATTTCTTTTCCTTCAACACTAGTTATTAAAAAAGGAGAAAGAATGGCTATAGGTCAGGCTAAAGTGACAATTACCAATACCTATGATTATAATGCTGCTTACGGTTTACCATTAAAAATAGCTTCTGCCAGCAGTGGCTTGATCAGTGGTAATTTTGGAAAAGCAGTATATTCTTTTGGTGTACGTAATAAGTACGATGGTATTTATGATGTATTATCAGGCGCTGTAACAAGGTATAGTGCACCAGGTGCACCTTTAGGAGATGCGTTGAGTGGCGACATTAGTACTAACCCTGATGTGACATTAACAACCGTTGGTGCTACTACCGTGGAAATTTCAAACCTGAAATGGCATGGAGGTGGTGGTATGGCTGGTATTGACAACCTACGTGCAACAGTTGATCCTGCAACCAACTTAGTAACTATGTTCGCTTTAGGTAATGCAAGCCTTAAGAATTGGCCTGGGCATGAAAATACATATGATCCTGCAACGAAAACATTTCACCTTGCATTCATATGGAATCCAACAAGTAATGTTAGAACATACGAAGTAGTAATAAAGTATAAAGGAGCAAGATAATTTGCCATAAATACTTTTTTTAGTAGTAGAAAAGCCCCTGAATTTACAGGGGCTTTTCAATTCAGGAAAAGAAACATATTTTGTATAACAATTTTAATTAACTGACATTTTTATGAAAAAAACTTTTCTATTTACTGTATCCGCTTTATGTTCTTTATTGATGAAGGCGCAATCTGTAGATGACAGTATTCCATTAAAAACTATGCTTTTTGAGAAATTTATTGGTGGCTCGGTTTTGATGAAATCCGGGGAAGTTGAATCTGCACCTCTAAATTATAATACAGATAATCAAACCGTAGTATTTATTAAAAACAAGCAATACCTTGTTTTAACAGGATTAGAATCTATTGATACGGTTTACATGCAAAACAAAAAATTTATACCTGTCAACAAATCCATCTTTTCAGTAGTAACAGAATCGGCACCTATAACATTGCTGGCTTCATATTCCAATACAATTCATCCACTTGTATCTACAGCAGACCATAACGGAAGTTCCAAGCAGAGTGCCAGCCAGGTAAGTAATACAGTCACAGATGTATATGCCACCAAATTATATAAGGACAATTATTCAGTTGAAATAAAAAAACATTATTGGTTTAAGAAAAATGGCCAGTTGTATAAGGTGACACCTAAGAAACAATTCATCAATTCATTTCCATCCAGGACAGGCAAACAAATAGATAAGTTTATAGACGATAATAAAATCAATTTCACTTACGAGCCTGACCTGGTTAAATTGGTTGAATTTTGCAATAAGGAGCTGAACTATTAATGCAGTGCAAATTGTAAATATTCATGCTCAAAAATCATTTATATACTGTACAAATTAATAATGGAAGGCTTTAGAGTTTTTTCTTATGACTTTTGATTTTAGATTTGTTTAAATATTACAGATAATGCAAGATCAGTCTCAAAACCAGATCAATATAGAGATCTCTGAAGAAGTGGCCGAAGGCTCCTATGCCAACCTGGCGATCATTACCCATTCTCATGCTGAGTTTGTCATTGATTTTGTCAATGTGATGCCCGGTACCCCTAAAAGCAAGGTAAAATCAAGGATCATATTTACACCTCAACACGCCAAGCGCTTTATGAAAGCCCTGATAGAAAATGTGAACAGGTACGAAGCTGCCAATGGCAATATCAAAGACCTGGAAGAAGTACAGGTGCCTATGATGTTTGGCGGACCAACGGCGCAGGCCTGAGTCGGGAGTCGGGAGTCGGGAGTCGGGAGTCGGGAGTTGGGAGTCGGGAGTCGGGAGTTGGGAGTCGGGAGTCGGGAGTCGGGAGTCGGGAGTCGGGAGTCGGGAGTCGGGAAATTTTGGACCAATTAAATTACAGAAACTTCTCGGGGTTATTGATCATGTACCATATGAGCTTGCCTGCTTCATTATTGAGTGAAGTAAGATGGGTAAATTGTTCTGTTGTTATGTATTGACAATCATTTGCAAAACTCAGCCAAACTTCAGTCTCAGCATTTTCGGTTTGGGAATCATTCAATTTTGAAAGGAAGTAATCCTTATATTTTCTGCGCAAGTATGCTTCCGCTAAATTGGTACACACAGATCTGGATGATCTTCTTACCTGGTCTGTTAATGAATACTTTTCCTCGGGTGGGAATTTTTTGGAGATTTTAAAAATCAACATGGCTAACTGGTATGACTTACTATATGCCAATAGATCTTTGTAATTGCCCATTTGTGTAGTTTATTTTTTCTAAAAAGTCCCGCTATTTTTAGCTGTTTCTGGCTCCTGACTTCAGACTCCTGACTCCAGACTTATTAAAGCAGTCCTTCATCCGCAAAACTATAATACCCGTCATCGCTGACGATGAGGTGGTCGAGGATCTTAATATCGAAATATTTGGCGGCTTCTTTTATTTTAAAGGTCAGATCTTCGTCAGCGCGGCTGGGTTTGAGACTTCCGGAAGGGTGGTTGTGACATAGAACTAAACTTACGGCGTCTTCCTCCAGGGCTTTTTTCAGAATAATTCGCGGATCGGCTACGGTTCCGGTAATGCCACCTTCACTGATGATCTGGAAATGGTTGATCTTATTGGAGCGGTTTAGAAAGAGTACAGCGAAAACCTCGTGCTTGTAGTCCCTTAAAATGGTCTGCAGGTATCCTGCTACATCTGCGCTGCTGGTTATCACCGGCTTTTCACGGGAGGCCAGCGCCTGGCGACGGCGACCCAATTCCATAGCCGCTGCAATACTGATGGCCTTAGCTTCACCAATACCCTTGATCTTCATTAACTCTTTCACACTCAACTTTCCCAGCTCATTTAGATTATCCTTTCCCAGCCGCAACACTTCCTGCGCAAGTTCTACGGCTGTTTTTTGCTTATTACCATTATTGATCAATATGGCGATCAATTCTGAATTACTTAATACGGAAGGCCCTTTTACAAGTAGTTTTTCGCGGGGTCTATCGTCAATTGCCCATTGCTTAATTGAGTATTTCTGCTCTTGCATGCGCCAAGATTAGAAAATAATTTTATGATTGTCAATATCCTTAAAGAAAACCTAAAATCCTTCCTATGAGACGTAATTCTACTTCAGCAATTGGTGCTTTTCACCCGATCTTATTCTTTATGCTTGTGTATGGAATTTCACTGTTCCTGGCCATTTTTGTATGCCGTACCGTTTACTATAGCCTGAATGATATGCCGGCTAAGGAAACATCGGTTCAACAGGCCAAATACACTACTACAGCTAATGCTACTGCCTTGAGATAGGCGTGGACACTGCCAGGAAGGGTTCTACATATTTGCACTTATCCTATTGGGCTGGAATAAATTGGGGAAACTCTTTTTAGCTGTTTTCTTTGAGCTTCCTATCTTCGCCGCACATTTTCAGCCATGAATTCTTCAGCTAAAATTTTTGCCGGCACCGGCTCTCAATCTCTTGCAGAAGCCATATGTAAAAGCTATGGTTGCCAATTAGGCAAGATCAATATCCAGAAGTTCAGTGATGGGGAGATCCAACCTATTTTCCTGGAAAGCATCCGGGGAGATTATGTTTTTTTGGTTCAAAGTACCCATGCGCCAGCCGAAAACATCATGGAGCTGCTATTGATGATAGACGCTGCAAGAAGGGCTTCGGCGGGTAAAATCATCGTGGTAATGCCGTATTATGGTTATGCCAGGCAGGACCGTAAGGATCGTCCCAGGGTAGCCATAGGAGCTAAGCTGGTAGCCAATATGCTGGTAGCCGCTGGCGCTGACAGGATCGTTACCATGGACCTGCATGCCCCACAGATCCAGGGGTACTTCGATATACCGGTGGATCACCTGGATTCTTCAGCCGTTTTTATACCTTATATAACACAACTCAAACTCGAAAACCTTACCTTTGCGGCCCCCGATGTGGGAGCAACAAACCGGATAAGGGAAATTGCTTCTTATTTCGAGGCTGAAATGGTGATCTGCGATAAGCACCGTAAACGTGCCAATGAGATCGCCAGCATGGTAGTGATAGGAGATGTGACGGAGCGGGATATTGTCATAATTGACGATATCTGCGACACAGGAGGCACACTGGCGAAAAGTGCAGCTCTTTTAAAGGAAAAAGGCGCGAGAAGTGTAAGAGCATTGATCACGCACCCGGTATTAAGCGGCAAGGCCTATGAAAATATCGAAAACAGCGCGCTGGAAGAGCTGGTTGTTTGCGATACTATCCCATTGAAAAGGGAAACCGCCAAGATCAAAGCAATTACCGTGGCCGAGTTATTCGCTGTGGCCATTCGTAATGCCTTTGAGAATAAGAGCATCAATAACCTGTTCTTCCATTCTCAGAGAAGAGATAAGTAACGTAAGACCTTTTTCGTTCAAAACAGTTAAAAACAAACATTCATAAAATGAAGACAATTACAATCGAAGGACAACTGAGGACCGAACATGGCAAGTCAGCCACCCGCCAGCTTCGCTCTCAGGAATTAGTGCCTGGTGTAATTTACGGGGGTGCGCAGGAGATCAATTTTTCTGCTCCTGCAAAGGCTTTTAAGTCTTTAGTATATACACCAAATTTCCAGTATGCAGATGTAACCGTAGATGGTAAAACTTACCGCTGCATCCTGAAAGACCTGCAATTTGACAAGGTATCAGATGAATTGATCCACGTAGACCTGTTGGAACTGGTAGAGGATAAAAAAGTTATCGCTACTATTCCATTGAAATATGTTGGTGTTTCCGCTGGTGTGAAAGCAGGTGGAAGAATGGTAGCTAAAATGAAGTCATTAAAGGTGAAAACCTATCCACGTTACCTGAAAGAGCAGATCGAGGTGAATATTGAAGGCCTTGAGATTGGTGGTAACCTGCGTGTGGAAGATGTGAAGGAAGAGAATTTCGAGATCCTTAACTCCCCACGTATTCCTATCGTATCAGTGGTAACAACTCGTGCCCTTCGCCAGGAAGAAGCCACTGCCCCTGCTAAAGGTGCAGCTCCGGCAACTCCGGCCAAAGCGGCTCCAGCTAAAAAATAATTGCTATTTCTTTAGGAAAAGATCCCTCCCCCCAGCGGAGGGATTTTTTATTTATAGCCGAAAGCGATATTTGCAGATCATATGAAGTTTTTAATAGTTGGTTTAGGGAATATAGGGGATGAATATGCGCATACACGCCACAATATTGGTTTTGATGTGGTCATGGCCTTTGTAACCAAACACGGGGGACAGCTAAAGCAGGAAAGGCTGGCCTATGTGTCTGAGGTGAAATGGAAGGGAAGGACCTTTGTTTGTATTTGTCCTACCACCTATATGAATCTAAGCGGAAAGGCGGTGAAGTATTGGATGGATAAGGAAAAGATAGCCATTGAAAATGTTTTGATCATTGTAGATGACCTGGCGCTTCCCTTGAACAAAATCAGGATCCGTCCCGGTGGCAGCGATGCGGGCCATAATGGATTGAAAAGCATCCAGGAGACATTAGGAACAGTGGAATATCCCAAACTGCGATTTGGAATAGGCAATTCATTTCCTAAAGGAATGCAGTCAGAATTTGTATTGGGCAAGTGGGATAAACAGGAAGAACCCGTGGTGAAATTGAAAATTGAAAAGTGTGTGGAAGTAATCGAGGCTATTGCGACAATTGGTTTAACAAATGCTATGAATAAATTCAATAATGTGGAAATTCAATTGTAAATACTAAGAGTATTTATTTATTTTAGCGCCACAATCAGCTTACTCTTTAAGATCCTTATTTCTTTGTAAAAGCCGTAAAAATATATCGGATGACGATCAGGAGATTGGGTATCCCTTTGTATTTAACCAAAAACAACTTCTTTTATGAAGATCTTTTGTGTAGGACGCAATTACGCAGAGCATGCCAGGGAATTGAACAATGATGTACCGGATGAGCCGGTAATTTTCATGAAGCCAAAAAGCGCTTTACTTCAGCCTCATACTCCTTTTTATTATCCTGAGTTTACCAACGAATTGAATTACGAATGTGAGCTCGTGCTTCGTATCTCAAAAAACGGGAAGTATATACAGGAAAAGTTTGCCAGTAAATATTACGATGCAATTTCTGTAGGTATCGATTTTACTGCGCGGGACATCCAGAATGAACTAAAGGAAAAAGGTCTACCATGGGAAAAGGCCAAGGCCTGGGATAATTCCGCCGTGGTTGGTAAATGGATACCACTTCCAAATATCAAGAACAAGAAGGATATCAATTTCGGGTTGTATAAGAACAAGGAACTGGTGCAGAAAGGCAATTCCAACGAGATGATCTTTGATTTTGATTATATCGTTTCCTATATCTCCAATTTCTTCTCCGTAAATATTGGTGACCTGGTATTTACAGGAACTCCAAAAGGAGTGGGAGAGATTGTGGTGGGTGATGAAGTGGAAGCGTTTATCGAACAGGAAAACTTACTGACGCTTGACGTGAAATAATTAGCCTTTTGTAACCCAATCTACGTTTTTAAATTCTTTGACACCCATGGCAACATGGGTGTTTTTTTATTCGGATAAGTGTCATGGTACCTCTCTTATTTAAGGACTTATGATGGATGTAGTAGCTTAAATTTGCCGGATTGAAGCTATATGATAGATCGTAATTTATTATTAAGGGCATACAGGTTAATGTACAGTGTTAAGGTTATGTCCGACACCTATGAAGCCAACAGGCAGGTTACCCGTTATGTGCATTCTACCTCAAGAGGACATGAAGCCATCCAGCTGGCTACAGCTTTTCAATTAAGACCTACAGACTGGGTGAGCCCCTATTACCGCGATGAAAGTATGTTGTTGGGAATGGGCTGGACGCCTTACCAGTTAATGCTTCAATTATTGACGAAAGCAGATGATCCTTTTACAGGTGGAAGAAGTTATTATTCCCATCCTAATTCCAGGGAAAAAGGAAAACCCCGGATTATTCATCAAAGCAGTGCCACAGGCATGCAGGTAATTCCTACAACAGGCGTGGCCCAGGGTCTGAAGTATTTGTCACTCATGCAGGAAACAGCATTCCAGGATGCAGGAAGTTCAACTGGTTCACTATTAAGCAAGGGCAATATGACAGCTGGCACTTCGGTTCCAACGAATGCTGTTGATACCAGTTTATTGATTGAAAATTATGAGAAGGGCTCCATCGTTATTTGTTCCCTGGGGGATGCCTCTGTAACTGAAGGGGAGGTGAGTGAGGCCCTGCAGTTTGCTGTGTTGAAACAGCTGCCAATTATTTACCTGGTACAGGATAATGACTGGGGTATCAGTGTGACAGCAGAAGAAGGAAGGGCCATGGATGCTTATGAATATGCTGGTGGTTTTAAAGGTTTGAACAGGATGAAGGTCGATGGCACTGATTTCTTCAGGAGCTTCGAAGCAATGCAGGAAGTTATAGAAGACGTACGACAAAACCAGCGTCCCTGGCTGGTGCATGCAAAAGTTTGTTTGTTGAACCATCATACCAGTGGCGTTCGTAAAGAGTTTTACAGGAGTGATGAGGACCTGGCTAAACATGCATTAACCGATCCATTACCTAAGTTCAGGGAAGCCATTGTCAATGATTTTGGAAGGGAATACATTGAAGCCATGGAAAGAGAGGTGGATGCAGACATTGCACAGCAATTTGAAAAAGCTGTGGCGGCGGCTGAACCTGACCTGGAAGCTATAGATGAATATGTTTTTGTGCCGACACCTATTGAAGAAGAGAGTGGTGAGCGCGAGCCTGCAGGCAATAATAAAGTGATCATGGTGGACGCTGCATTATTTGCCATCAGGGAATTGATGGAGGACGATCAGCGTTGTGTTTTATATGGGCAGGATGTGGGCAAGCGCCTGGGTGGTGTTTTCAGAGAAGCGGCCACACTGGGAGATCAATTTGGTGATAACAGGGTTTTCAATACTGCCATACAGGAAGCCTATATAATAGGATCAACCGTAGGTATGAGCGCAGTGGGATTAAGACCCATTGTGGAAGTTCAGTTTGGCGATTATATCTATCCTGGGTTTAACCAGTTGGTAACGGAGATATCAAAGTCCTGTTTCCTTTCCATGGGCCGTTTTCCTGTATCAGCTATCATCCGTGTACCCGTAGGTGCCTATGGTGGTGGTGGTCCTTATCATAGCGGTTGCGTGGAAACTACTTTATTAAGTATAAAGGGCATTAAGATCGCCTATCCTTCCAATGCCGCAGATATGAAAGGATTGATGAAGGCGGCATATCATGATCCGAACCCGGTAGTGATGCTGGAGCATAAAGGTTTATACTGGAGCAAAGTACCTGGAACAGAAGATGCCAAGACCATTGAACCTTCAAGAGATTATATCCTGCCTTTTGGTAAAGCTGCCATTGTGCTGGAGGCTTCCAGGGACCGGCTGGATAATGGAGAATCTGTTTGCATAGTCACTTATGGAATGGGGGTTTATTGGGCTAAGGCAGCAGCCAAAAGCTTTAATGGAGCCATTGAAGTAATTGATCTCCGGACGTTGTTTCCCTTAGATGAAGAACTGGTTTTCTCCAGGGTAAAGCAACATGGCAAATGCCTGGTGCTGACAGAAGAACAACAAAACAATTCATTTGCGGAAGCGCTGGCTGGACGGATATCAAAGACCTGTTTTCACTTCCTTGATGCACCGGTGGAAGTAATGGGTGCTATGAACTTACCGGCAGTGCCATTGAATATTGGCCTGGAGGCAGCCATGTTGCCCAATGCTGAAAAGCTGGTAACCCTGTTGGGGAAAATGCTGCGGTTCTGATAAGGGTGAATTTATTTTCTTTTCTATGCTAGAAAGGATAACCAATAGCTAAATTATAAATCAGGTTTTCCCTTCTCCACGACCTGTCACCCGGGCTGATCTGGTTGGCCACCCAGGGATTTTTCTCCCATGGCTTACGCAGGGGAAATCCAAGATCAAGGCGAATGACAAATAAGGTGATGTCAAGCCGGATACCAACTCCTGCATCCATTGCCAGTTGACTTAAGAATTTGGATGAGAATTGACCACCAGGTCTTTTGGTATAACTGCTGTCATTCACCAACCAGATATTTCCTGCATCAAAGAACACAGCTCCGTATAATGGTCCTGAGATCTTAGGCCTGAACTCCGTATTAAATTCCATCTTGATATCCCCGGTCTGGTCCGGGATGAAAGTAGTAGAATTGGGAGACCTGTAAGTGCCCGGTCCAACCGCACGGCTGCGGAAGCCCCGCAAGCTATTGTTACCTCCTACAAAGAACTGCTTGACGTACGGTACTTCAACTGAGTTGCCGTAGGGATAACCAAATCCAAAGATCACACGGTTGGCCCATGATGATCCTAAACCTACCTTGCGGTAATAGCGTCCATCCGCTTCAAACATCATGTATTGTGCAAAGGGAGCACCATAAATAAGTTTTTCTTTCCCTGCCTTATAATCTGCACCGGTAAGCAGGCCAGCAATATTGCCTGAAAAGTCTACTCTTCCATTGAAGTAATACGAGTTTAATTTTTGAAGGCCATTGACTACCTCATTATAATTATACTGGTAGTTGCTGCCTAAGATGAACTGGCTTTGTATCGTCTTTTTTAGAATGGGATCTGTTTTAACCAGTGAATCAAATTTATTACTGACATTTAGAGCCTGCACATAGCTGATCGCCACAGGATTGAACTCATGGGTCTTTTTGATGCTTCTCTTTGCTACGTAGCCGTATTCAAACCTATAGGAATTAAGTGTAAATAGCGATTTCCTGTTCAGGATATCATAACCCAAGCGTATAGTTGTCCTTGGAGCAAACCCACCTTTATATCTTAGTGTTCGAAAAGGTATAATGATATGCGGAATAGCCAGTGCAACTTCCGCTCCTGTACGGTAGGTATTATAACCACTCAATGCTCCGCTGAATTGATAATCTGACCCTACGTAGGCACTAAAACTCAGGTGTTCACCACCTCTAAAGAAATTCCTGTTGCGCCAGCTTAGTCTTATCTCGGAACCATTAAGGTTGTTTGACCTTGAAGTGGCTGTTATCTCTGCTCTTAATGATTTGGAAGGGTAGGGAGTAAGGTAATAAAACACATCGAGTTTGGGCGTGTCAGGAAGTTGTTGAAAACGGTTTTTGACAAACTTGAACAGATCCAGGTTAATCAAGCGGTTCAGGGTTAAATTGTGATCCGTCCTGTTATACACATCTCCCGGTAAGAACTGCATGGACTCCTGGAACAGTCCCGGATGGAAGCGTTTACTTTTGTCTACTACATAATATCCTTTGAATAATTCCGCATCACTTCGAACAGTATCTTCTTTTGCTGTGTTCAGGCTATAATTGCTGTAAATAAATACATCGTTGATCGTATAGATCTGACCTGCGATCTTTGGCATTTCAGGTTTAGCAGTTACATACAGATCAACTGTATTATTTTTTTTAGTGCTATCAGCCTTTATCAACAAGAATTCAGGATTGAAATAATAGAATCCTTTTTCTTTTAAAAAGGCATCGATCCTTATCCTTTCGCCCTTGATCACATCGAGATCAAAGGGGGTACCTACTTTCAAAAGAGTTTTCGGAATGCTTTGCTGAATAGCATTTGACAAATCACTGCTATCTGAAGGGAAATGGACAGAGGCAATGGAATATTGAACACCTGTTTCAGCCTTATAGGTGGCCGTAGCTTTTTTCCTCCTGATGGAAGTATCACCTATCACCTTTGCATGGAAGTAACCTTTATTTTCCAGGTGATTTTGAAGAATGGTAACATTCTTATTAAGGTCAAGCTGGCTTAATAACACGGGTGGTTCCCCCCATTTGTCCCTTAGTTTACCAAAAAAAGAATTTGGTTTCTTGTTATGGAAAAGGTTGTAAAAGGAAAGTTTAAAGCGCATCCCTAACAGCTTGGAATTGGGTCTGGGTCTTGTCAATGCTGACAGGTCTGCTCTCAATGTTTTCTTTTCGCGAATCGACAGATTGGGTCCGTTTACACTAACTGTAGCTCCCACGTATAATTTTTCATTGGCAGGAAGGTGTCTTGTATTACTGCATGCTGCCAATACAAAACCCAGGAAAATGAACAGGAAAAGATGGTAATAAAATTTCATTGCTTAGCTCAGTTTTGTTGAGTCCCTTCTGTAACCTTTTGTTTTTTTCTCCGTAACAGTTCCGAGAATTTATTATAATCCATGTTGAAAATAAAGCCAAGACCTGTTTCAATGATGTAACCATCTACCACGCCCACATACTCATTCTTCCGGTAGAAGCGAACCATATAGCGTCCATCCCGGCTTAACTGGTAGTTAACTGCAACATTTCCTGCTATGTTATTGTTTTTTTGGTTACTGTTTTGAGGTCCTTCCAATTCAAAATTGCTACCAACGGTTACCTGTAGCCGGTCATTCAACAGTTTTTTACTTAACCCTATATTCAGGTCAGTACGGTTTCTCCGCTCCCCTGTGGTATAATCTTCAGTAGAAGCAACATCAAAATTCAGATCCACACCCTGTATGAGTCCACCAGCAAGGCTGTTTAACTGTTCCGTCATTAATTTACTTACACTTTGACGGACATAGGTGGCTGCACTGAATCCTCCTCCGCTGGATTGGAAAGGATCGTCCCCAACAAAACGGTTTAATAATAATAAGGAGAATACCTGTTTATTGACTTCTCCCTGGTCCGTTCGGATTTGGGTAAGTCTTGATTGAACCTGTGTGACAATATCATTGGATACGCCATAGTTTTTATTCTCAGGTAGAACAATATCAAATGCCACCTTGGGCAGCATCAGTTCACCGGTAAGCGTCAGGTGTACCTCGAAAGGTAATTTTTGCAGATAGGTATTCCTGATAGCGGGAGTGGAAGCGGCAATCTGGTCCTGTACAAGATCAATAGGCGAAGTATTGGCCACATAAAGTGCTTTTATATCCAATTCCGCTGTTGTAGGGGCACCTGTCCAAATGATCTTACTGCCCTTTTCTATATCAAAGCGCCGCTTCAGGAAATTGAAAGACAATTCATAAGCCCCTTCTTCCAATGTATAAGTGCCTACAAGCGTAATTTTTCCACTAGGGTCTATTCCGGAGGATAGCAATGCTTCCCCTCGAACATTTAAGAAATCCCCGTTGGCCTCGTCAACAATGATATTAAAAATAGCTTCCTTTTTTATCTCCAGGTTCACTGCTATGTCCATACCCAGTAAACGGGAATAATTCAGGGAGTCATAACGTTTAAAGAGTGAATCGTTTTCGGGTGCTTTCATATCAACGAATTCAACTACCCCTTCCCGTTGCACTACTCCGGGTTCTAATTGAGGGATAACGAGGGTAAGCGCTGTTCCATCGTTTACACTGAGGGCGCCATCCAAAACAGGTTTTTGCTCATCACCTGACAGGTGAAGATCAGAGCTGATATTCAGACGTCCATAATAAATACTATTAGGGCGCTTCTGGCTGTTAAGCAATAAAAAGTTATCTGCATTCACATACAGGTTCAACCGGTAGTTAATAAAATTATTGGTGTTGATAGTACCATTGAGTGTGAGTGCATTATTAGCAGAATCCCTGATGGAAAAACTCTGGAAAGTGAAGCCGTCTTCACTCACGGAAAGCTTCTCATTGTCGATATTGAACTGACTGCCCAGCATGGTCAGGGCAAAGCTTGCCTTATTGAAATTGAGATCGCCCTTGATATCAGGATTATTTAAGTTGCCAATCACCTTGATATCGCCATTCACACTTCCCGAAGCATTGGTGAAAACAGTAGCCATTGCTCCCTGTATAGTATTTAACTGGAGTTGCCTGACTGCCAGATCCATATCAAGGTTCACTTCTTTTCCCTGTTGGGTCATGCTGCCGACAAGACCTATATCATTACCTCTGCCAGTTATGGTGGCATTTGCATTATATTTTATCCCGTCAGTTGTATTTACCAGGAAATGCGCATTGCCTATCGTGTCCTTGTTCATGCTAAGGTCATTGATAGTAAGGTCGCTGGTAAATACAGGAGCCTGAAGTAAGTTTTTAAAAGTAACATTCCCGTTGATCACCCCATCAGCCAGAACAGAATCGGATTTCATAAAAGCTGTGATCGTGGCCAACCTGAAATCTTTAAAGCTTACCTGTAATGGAGAAGGACTATTGCCAGGTAAACTGGTAATGCTTAATTGTTGTGTGCCTTTTTGTAAAACAAAGTTGGAAGCCGATATATTGGTTGTGCTAAAAGTTAAGAGATTATCAGTTGGTACTGTCCATTTCTCATAATTCAATAACAGGCTGTCAGGACGTAATTTGAGGGAATAAGTGCCTTGTGAAGGCTGGTTCAATATGCCACTCAGGTAATATTTATTCTTGTTGGATATGTCATTTATACCCAGTTTAAAATCAATAACATTATGGAGGGCAGTGGCATCGATACTGGTGTTGTACACATCAAAGGAATTACCACTTTTCAGATGCGCCACATTTGCGGTAATTCTTAAGCCTGCCTCTGAAGTATTAGCCTGGACAACCAGGTCACTCATTTCATTGCCGTTGTATGTGACCTGGTTAGTGGTCATTTTGGCTTGCATCCCATTTAAATTTGAAAATCTTCCTTCGGCATGTATAGTGTCCATTGCCGTTAAGCCTGGGATAAAGGTGGAAAGTATAGGATCATAGTTTACATCTGCAGAAAAAGTAAAATCATAAGGCTTTACATTGGCTGCCTTAGAGGGGGTTGTCACTGAAAAATAAGGTTGTATGGTGCTTTGAATGATATTGCCAAGGTCAGAGAAACGGTATTGGCCATTCAATTGGGCATTGGCGATATCACTGGTAAAGCGCATGTAGTTGACCGAATCTGTTCGACCTGATATTAATTGTGCACTATCCAGAAGCAGCCTGTTATTACCCGATACTAACAATGCTCTTGTAACAAGGATGTTGGCATCCAGGTAATCCGGATTCAGGTTAGCTACGGTTCCATCTATCTTTCCTCTGAACGTCACAGGCTGGGTGGTGAAATGCAGTGGAAGCAATTTTATACTGTCCACCATGCCATTGATCTTTAATGAGGTGCTGTTTCCAAAAGTTCCGCTGGTAGTGAAGTTCATATCAGCATTTGGATCATTTATATCAGCATCAGCTGTAAAGGCTGAACCCTTTAGTGTTCCGGCTACATTAATATTGTGGTATTGGTAATTATTATATCCCAGGCTGCTTAGATCGGCTTTGTATTTAGTATCTATGGTTTTGGGAGAAATGCCTTTACCATTCACGCTAAATACACCGGAAACAGTTCCTATGGTACCCTGTTGCCGCAAAATGGAACCTAATCTTAGGCCGCTGGTTCGAAAGTTTGCATTATAACTTATGGAAGATGGAGACATAAGGTTGGCAAAACTGCCATTGACGGCAATATTGCCTGCTGTAGAATTCAATTGAAGGTTCGTGTTTAATTTCCCCGAATTGCCGTTGATAGTTCCTGTGATATCAAATGATTCCGGGAGATTTACCTGGGCATTGGAAAGTCTTTGACCAGTAAATAATGCAATATCTGACTGAGTTGTATGGAAACGATTGATCACAAAATTGCCACCTGCCTGGGAAGGGTTCATCAAACCTTCGAGGGTTCCTTTTGCATCGATTTGTGTATTTCGTAATCCTGAAAATTGAAGCGTTTCAAAATACACCCTGTTTAATGTACCACTTCCGATAACATTCAGGTTCCATATTTCATTGGGGTTGGAAAGGGCAGGATTGGAACGTAATTGAGGTGCAAAAACCAGGATATCCTTTACCTGGACATGGCTGTTGACCAATTCAACATTAAATACTGTTTCGGCAGCCTTTTTCTTAAAGGCATCAAGAGAAGCATACTCCAGTACAAGGCTTTTCTGAATAGTTGTACCCGGCGTCTTTATATAAAGGTCTTTAAAATAGGTTTGGTTATTGGCATAGAGAATATCACCTTTTAGCTCCTGCAGGTCAAGCCCGCTTTTCTCTTTCATTTTGCCTGCGGTAATGGTAGCCCTTACTGAATCAGGATTCATTACGATATTATCAGCATGAAGAGTGATTTCACTGCCATTGATATGCGCATAATCCATTCCCTGAGAAATGGGCTTCTGGTTGTCATTATCAAAACGAACTGAGTTATTATCAATGAACAGGTGGTCAACTTTGAAGTCCCACCCCTGTGCTTTTTGGGCAACGATCTCCTGGTTAACTTGTTTAGCTACAACTTTTGCAGCTTCTTTTTTACCCAGACGGATCACAGACTTCGTATTATTCAAACTAACCTGGTCCAGGTAGATCTTATTGTTCTGCAGGTCCACCAGGCGGGTCTCAGCTTTTAATTTACCAATGGAAATCGTACTGTAAAAAGCTGAAATGTCATTATCAAATTGTACGTTGAATTTGGAAAGATCGATGGTACCCAGTGTTAATTTATAGGGAAGGGGTTTGGAAGCATCTGCCATGTCCTTTGATAGAGGCTCTGATTTTACCAGTGGCTTATATTGCTTTATGGTAGCCTGGACATTTCGTGCAATTATGGATGGTATATCAAAATGATAGGTATAGGGATCAAGGGTATCAATTGTAGCAGAAAGATTACCGATATGGGCAAACATATCATTACCTGTAATATCGTCGGTAAACCGTAACCTGATATTATCAAGGGCTACATCACTTATATTCAGTTTAAGAGGGGCTGTTTGTGCTGTGTCAGGATTCTTGCTTTTCTCAGTTACAAAGGCATCTACAATAAACTGGTAGTTGAACAGGGTATCAGGGGAAATCCTTTTGATTTTAGCCGTAATATTCTGCAGTTCGATATCCTTTATTTGTACCTCGTTGGAAAATAGCTTCAGGAAATTAATATGTGACCTGATGGCGCCTCCCGAAAGCAAGGTATCCTTTGTTTTATCCTCTATATATACATTCTGCAGGTTCAGTTTCCCTGAAAGTCCAAAGGAAATGCTTCCAATATTTACTCTTGTCTTTAATTTATTCTCCAGGTAATTTTCCACCTTACTTGTCATAAAGCGTTGAACTGGTGGGGTGAGTACCAATAAAAAAATAAGGATAATAAATAAAAAAAGGAACAGGATGACCTTAAGAAAGATCCTGGCAATTTTCCCGGGGTAGTAAATTCGTTTCTTTTCTTCTTCCATTGGTGAGGTGATCAGGCTCAGACATGTTCGCAAATAACAGGCCTTGATACATAGTGCCACCAGACTTACAAATTAAATTTAAACTATAGGCTATTCAGGAATTAATAGCCGCTTTGTAGAACTATTTCTACATCGTTACAACTGCCTTTAAGTTTAGCTATCCTGAGATTGGTAGGATTTAAGGTTGGATAACACATGATATTTTTATGATTCAAATCTTGAATCCTAAGTGCCGACATGATTCTATTCCTCAAGAAACTTTGTAATCCCAGTAAACTATGAATACCTTGCGTACAGTATTGGGGACGTTTTAAAATTGTGAAATTATTTGAATGGTTAGGGGATCAATAGCGCAACATTGATCTAACCTGTACATTTGCGGGTTGAAGACTGATAGAAACAACTTTATAGAAACTTATATTGATTTTGGATAGACCATTGGATCCTCGATAAGCTAAAAAGATCTGGCTCAACCTGGTGGTTTACAGATCAATGCATTTGTCTGAACTTATAAATTCTATGGCGACTGGCAGTATTCACCAAAAAGCTGATAAAAATTAAAACTTGTAATGGACCATTCCACATATCACTCCCAAATAGTCAAATGGATCTCAATGCTCCTTTTGCTGTTGGTAGCGAATGCTTTGTATGCTCAAACCACTGTAGTTAGTGGCATTGTGATGGATGCCGGCACAAAGGATCCCATTCCTTTTGCCTCTGTTTACTTCAAGGAAGGAAAAGGAGTTACTGCTGATTCCACTGGCCATTTTGAGATGAGGACCAACAGGATCGTTAACCAGTTGGTGGTATCCTATATAGGCTACAAGACCCGCACAGTACCCATAAAAAATGGTATTGAGCAAACTGTAAATGTGGATTTATGGCTGGATAACACCAAGGACCTGAGCAAGGTGGTGATCAAAAGCAAAAAGAAGATCAATTATCATAATAAGGACAATCCTGCCGTAGAACTGATTCGCCGCGTTATTGCCAACAGGGATAAGAATAAGCCAGAGTTTTATGATTATGTGGAATATGAGCAATATGAGAAGTTGCAGCTTTCTTTGAGCAAGGTGTCTGAAAAAGTAGCTAATAATAAATTATTAAAGCCTTTCCAGTTCCTTTTTGAGAATAAGGATACGACCAAGATACCTGGCAAGACCCTGATACCAATTTACCTGGAAGAAAAAATTACTGATAATTATTACAGGAAAAATCCCGAGAAAAGGAAATCCATAGTTGAAGCAGACCGTAAGGTGAATTATGGTGAATTTGTGGATAGCAATGGAGTTAGTTCCTATCTAAACAGGCTGTATGAGGATGTAAATATTTACGATAATAACATATCACTTTTCACACGGGAGTTCCTTAGCCCGATCGCTGATATGGCGCCTAGCTTCTATATGTTCTTCATCAGGGATACGGTTACAGATGCATCCGGGAAGAAATTGGTGAAAATGTATTTCACACCCCGCAATACCAATGACTTCCTTTTCAGGGGAACTATGTTCATCACATTGGACACCAATTATGCTGTTCAAAAACTGAACATGACCGTGAGTCCCAACATCAACCTGAACCTGGTGCGTGAAATGTATATTAACCAGGAATTCGAGCAAAACCCGGCTGATAGTAAATATCATGTCATTAAGAGCAATGTTTTGGCCGAGGCCAGCATAACTAAAAGAAGAGGGAATGGCATTTTTGGTGAACGCACTGTCTCCTATAAAAATTATACGATCAATAAGCCCAGGGAGCCACAATTCTATGAAGGCCCTTCAACCATTACTTTAAAGAATTCTATTCAAAACCGGGATAGCTTTTGGGCCTTACGCAGGCATGATACATTGACGGTAGCGGAGGCCAAGGTGTATACAAATATTGACAGCCTGAAAACGCTGAAACCTTACAGGAGATTCATGGATATAGCTAATATCATCCTGGCAGGGTATAAAAATTTTGGCAAATTTGAGATAGGGCCTGCCAATGCTTTTTATAGCTTCAACCCGGTGGAAGGTTTCAGGTTGCGTTTTGGAGGAAGGACCACTCCTAAATTAAGCAAGCGGGTATACCTTGAAACCTATGCGGCTTACGGCTTCAAAGATGAAAAATGGAAAGGCTTCCTGGCCCTGACGTATTCACTAAACAATAAGTCAATTTATTCTTTCCCCTTAAATTATATAAAGGCAAGTGCCCAAAGAGAAACAAGGATACCAGGCCAGGAACTGCAGTTTGTGCAGGAAGACAACTTCCTGTTATCATTCAAAAGGGGTAAGAACGATAAATGGTTGTATAATACCATTTACAGGTTGAATTATGTTCATGAACTGGCTAACCATTTTTCCTATGATCTTGGAATAAAGAACTGGAGGCAGGAACCTGCAGGTGCTATAGAATATATCAAGCAACATAACAGCGTTTTTGTCAAGGATTCTTCCGTAACTACAACGGATCTTTCGCTGGAGTTGAGATGGGCGCCGGGTGAACAATTTTACCAGGGAACGGTATTCAGAACGCCTATTATCAACAGGCATCCCATTTTCCGCATTAGGTATATCAAAGGTTTAAAGGGTCCTTTCAATGGACAGTATAATTATGATAACCTGAATCTTTCCATTTCTAAAAGAGTGTACATGTCTCAATTTGGTAATAGTGACATGATTTTGGAAGGAGGGTATATATTCGGAAAAGTTCCTTATCCTTTATTGACTGTACATCGTGCCAACCAGACCTACGCATACCAACTGGCCTCCTATAACCTGATGAATTTTCTTGAGTTTGTAAGTGACAGGTATGTGAGTCTTAATGTCGACCATCATTTTAATGGTTTCATTTTTAACAGGCTGCCCCTGATCAAAAAACTTGATCTCAGGGAAGTAGTCACTGCCAAAATATTATATGGTGGTGTGCGCAGTGAAAATGATCCTGAGAAAAATCCTGACCTGTACAAGTTTCCTTCTTACAATGGGGTTCCTACTACGTTTGCAATGGATAAAGAGCCTTATATAGAGGGAAGTGTAGGTATCAGTAATATATTTAAGCTTCTACGTGTTGATGTTGTAAAACGGTTTACTTATCTCGATCATGCTGATATAGCCACCTGGGGCATAAGGGGAAGAGTGAGATTTGAATTTTGATCACAGTATATTAAAGCTTTCCTCCCGGGAAGCTTTTTAATTAATGGATGGCTAGCAGGCCTTTGTAAATACCCAAAATTATATAAACTATATCCAGAGTTGTGTAACAGTAAACCTGGTTGCCAGAGCTAGTTTTGTTCTATTAAATAATCAAAACAAATAGTATGAAACAAGAATTTCAAATCAGCCAGAACGCCAGTCAAAGCTTTCAGAAATGTGATAATCCAAACTGTACTTGTGAAAATTGTAATTGCGGAAGCAATTGCACCTGTAAGGACTGTGCTAAATAGTTACCAGGAAAATTGAATTATAATAAATGCCTTCCACAACAGGGGGGCATTTTTATTTAATGGTTTTCTTTTCTGTAAACAACTTGAACTGCTGTCCGCCTTAGGCGGATTTGAATCCGATACTTTGAATATGAGAGGATAGAAACACAAAAGCCTACCGTGGGAAGTTTCTCTGTAGCGAGGAGCAGACTTGAACTGCCGTCCGCCTCAGGCGGATATGAATCCGATGCTTTTGAATATTGAATGGTAGGAAATACAAAATCCTCCACATGGGAAGCTTTCCTATAGCGAGGAGCAGACTTGAACTGCCGTCCGCCTCAGGCGGATATGAATCCGATGCTTTTGAATGTTGAATGGTAGGAAATAAAAAAGCCTCCACATGGGAAGCTTTCTATGTAGCGAGGAGCAGACTTGAACTGCCGACCTTCGGGTTATGAATCCGATGCTCTAACCAGCTGAGCTACCTCGCCTTAGATATTCACTCCACTTACATCCTTTTAGATATTCTTGGAGTTTCCCCTGGTTTAGGGGGTGCAAAAATAAGTATTCAGGCGTTTAATGGGAAATCATTTTTTCTTCTTTAACAAGGTGTAAAAATTTATCTTTCTATAAAACTCTCATAATGGTACAGGTAAGAGTGGCAACCGCGTTAGATGCCCAACAAATTCTGGAAATATATGCACCCTATGTCAAGGGGAGTGCCTGTACTTTTGAAACGGAAGTTCCTTCAGCAACTGAATTCCAGGCAAGGATCCTGAAAAACCTGCTGGTAAGGGCCTGGTTGGTATGTACGCTTGATGATGCTATTATTTGTTATGTATACGCTTCAGGCCATAGGGAGAGGGCAGCCTACCAATGGTGTTGTGAATCATCAGTCTATACTAAAAGTGATTTCCAGGGAATGGGAATAGGACGGGAGTTATACAAGGTGCTTTTTCAAATGCTGAAAATGCAGGGATACCGTAATATCTATGCGGGTATTACATTACCTAATGAAGCCAGTGTAAAGCTCCACGAAAAATGTGGCTTTGTACATTTTGCTACTTATGAAAATATCGGCTACAAATTGGGAGAGTGGAAAAATGTAGGGTGGTGGAAGCTTTCTGTCAATCACTATGACCGAAAGCCTTCACCACCCCTTGCATTTGGTGAGATGCAGCACACTCAGTTCGAGGAACTTTTCAAAACTGCAGCTGCCCACATCTCGAAGAAACTGGTTTACTGATTTACATACTGGTTTCCTGAACCATCCTGCACACTCTCAGCTTCGCTGCGTAAAATGTTTGGATTGTCATTGGTGTTTTCAGTAGAACCTTTATGTTTTGTTTCGATATATTCTTTGAAGTTCATCACATCCTGGCGAATCAATTTCTCAAAAACAGGGTTTAATGCCCTTGCCAGTCCTGAACCTATTTCACCAGCAGGTGGATGATAACTGATCACCACTTCCAGTTCTGTTCCGCCGCCGGCTGCATCATGGAATGTAACCTTACCCGCGTTATTGATAGTTGAGTTGGGAATGGATTGCCATCCTATCATATAATTAGGCTCTTCTTTTACTATTTCCGCATTCCATTTGATCCTTCCTATATTGCCGGGAACCACTGCCTCCCAATGGGAATGTCTTGAATCTATTTCCGTTACGGATGCTAAATGTTTCATGAACAAAGGGAGATTTTCCAGTTTTCTCCAAAAAGCATATACTTCTTCCTTTGATTTATTCACTATCATGCTCGTACGGATGTTCACCGCGTCTGTGGTGGAAACACCTTTAGTTTTTCCCAGGCTTTCATAAACAGGGCAATGTCCTGATGCACCCCTGTATAATAGAACACCACCTACAGCCAGTTTTACCAGGCTATTGACAGGGTGTTTGATTAAACCATTTAAACCGGAGGATAATAACCATGCTCCTACGGCCGCACTTGCTATTCTTTCTCCCTGTCCTACATTAATAACTCCGCTTCCAGCCTGAGGTTGAAACTCATTATCGGCATGCCAGCTACCATATTGTTCATTTGCCATAATCTGTATTTTTTATGAATAGTTGAAAATGATCGTTCGGCTAATAATTTGCAATTATTATGCCTCCTGGCGCTGAAATTTGACGCATAAAATAAGCCCCAACTTAGTTGAGGCTTATTCCATTCAAACGATTTAGTGAGTAGTATTTTACCCAGGAGATGGAGCAAATGATTGGAAGAAAGGCTGTCAATCAATCCCGTTCCTTATCGAATTACCAATCGATTATAAAATGGCTTCTTCATTTTTCACTGCCTTCACTTCTGTCCGGCCGGGATAAACCTGCAATGCTTTTTCCAGGCAATCCATGGCATCATCCAGGTCTTTTAAATTCAGAACATAGGCAAGGCGCACTTCTTTTTTGCCCAATCCCGGAGTTCCATAAAAACCTGTTGCAGGCGCCAGCATTACTGTCCTGTTATTCACAGAGAAAGATTCAAGCAACCATTGACAGAATTTATCCGAATCGTCAATGGGTAACTGTGCCATGGCATAAAATGCACCACCGGGGTTAGGACAAAACACACCCGGCATATTATTCAACCTTTTTACCAGTAAATTTCTCCTGGCTATATATTCTGCTTTGGGAGCATCAAAATAAGATGCAGGCAGGTCCACTGCTGCTTCACCCATGATCTGCGCCAATCCCGGAGGGCTAAGCCTTGCCTGTGCGAATTTCATTGCCGCATCATAAACCGATCTATTACGTGTAACAAAGGCACCTAACCGGGCACCACAGGCACTATACCTTTTACTAACGGTATCCATAAGCACCACATTATCGTCCATCCCCGGCAAATGAAGTGCACTTACATATTCACCCGTATAAGCAAACTCCCGGTAGGCTTCATCTGAGAACAGGTATAAATTATGTTTCAAACAAATGGTCCTTAGATCTTCCATTTCCTGCCGGCTATACAGATAGCCTGTAGGATTGTTGGGATTACAAACTATAATAGCCTTCGTTTTATCCGTGATCACATTTTCAAACTCTGATATAGGGGGAAGCGCAAAGCCATTTTCGATATTTGAAGTAATAGGTACCACCTTAACGCCTGCTGCAACAGCAAAACCGTTATAATTTGCATAGAAAGGCTCGGGGATGATCACTTCATCTCCAGGGTTCATACAGGTTAAAAATCCGAAAAGAATAGCTTCTGAACCACCTGTGGTGATAATAATCTGTTCCTTGGTAAGTTCGATTCCAACACTTTTATAGTATTGTACCAGCTTACGCCTGTAGCTTTCATTACCCGCACTATGACTGTATTCTAAAACACGGATATCGGCATCTCTTACTGCATCTAATATTGCCGGGGGTGTTTCAATATCAGGCTGCCCTATGTTCAAATGGTAAACCTTTATTCCTTTTTTCTTTGCTGCTTCAGCATAAGGAACCAATTTTCTTATGGGGGAGGGGGGCATTTGTTGACCCCTTTCTGAGATTTGTAGCATCTGGCAAAGATAAAATTTGTAACTGACTGGTGAATAGTGTTAGCACATGATATTCATCTTAAAAATAGAAAGTTGAAGGGTAATAAAAAGAAACATCCCCTGCAAGGCAGGGGATGCATCTATATGTATTTATGATTTTCTGATTAACCTTTCTTCACTTTGGTTTCAACTTTACCGTTCTTCTCTTCCACTTTTACTTTCTTTACATCATCAGCTTTAGTAGCGCCAGCTTTAGATAATGCATCAAATGCAGCTGCATCTACTACTTCGCCTGTGATCTTAACGATCTTTTGCTGTTGGTAGCCAGCGATCTTTACGTTGACATCTTTTTCAAAATGACCCATTGCGGCTGCATTATAACCAACTTTCAATTTGGAAGTGGCATTAGGCGCAATAGGCTCTTTGGAGAATTCCGGGGTAGTGCAACCACAACCTGCCCATGCATTTTCAATGGTAATAGGCTTGTCGCTTGTGTTAGTAATAGTAAAATAGGTGGTAACAGGCTGACCTTGTTTGATTTTTCCAAAATCATATTTGTCAGTATTCACTTTCATAACTTCCTCGGCTTTTTGTTGAGCCATAGCAGTGAAACCTGTTGCGAAAACGGCAGCAAGTAGAAGAATTTTTTTCATGTTCTTATTGTATTTGTTGTTTTAAAAAGTTTACTGATGCATTTGAAGGGGCCGATCCTGCCGGTGCTTTCCAGACAGTTCCCTTTATCTTGATTTGTTTTGTTTGATTTCCGTTGTATGTAACCGTAATAAATTTTTCAAAATGTCCTTCGGCAGCCGCATTATACCCCACTTTTATCTTATCTGTTGCCCCGGAAGCTATAGGTTCCTTGTTCCATTCAGGCGTGGTGCAACCGCAACTGGCCGTTACATTCTCGAGTTTTAAGGGCGTGGCAGTCTTATTCGTAACATCAAAATAATGGTAAACCGGCTTGCCCTGGGGTATTTTGCCAAAGTCAAACTCTGTTTCTTTGAGATCAATGGCTTCTGCAGGTGTTTGTGCTTTTAAAGCAGTGAAACCCACAAGGGTTAAGAATAATACCAGCAATTTCTTCATAAGTAAGCTATTGAAGCCAAAAATAATATAATCTACGGTGAAAGTCCAGTAAAACCCACAATTTGTGATTTTTTAACGATGTAGGGTTTCCCCTATTTTTGTCGGATGGAAAATACATTTGAAACCCAGGAACAATCCCTTGAAAAACTCTCCTTTGATAGTTTTAAGGCTGAGGTCCTCCAGGATTATCAATGGGTTTGCATAAGCCGGGAGGCCAGCCTTATTGGGCGTAAAGAGGTATTGACCGGTAAAGCCAAATTTGGCATCTTCGGCGATGGTAAGGAAGTTGCCCAGGTAGCCATGGCTAAATTTTTCCAGCCGGGTGATTTCCGTTCAGGATATTACCGCGATCAGACATTTGCATTTGCCAGTGAATTGGCTACAGTAGAGCAGTTCTTTGCCCAGTTGTATGCCGATCCGGATCTGAATAATGATCCTTTCAGTGCCGGCAGGCAAATGGTTTCTCATTTTGCTACACCTTTTGTTGATGATAAAGGGGATTGGCTCAACCTGACGGAGCTAAAAAATATTTCTTCTGACATTGCACCCACCGCCGGTCAAATGGTCAGGGGACTGGGACTAGCCTTCGCCTCCAAAACTTTTCGCAATGTCCCGGGGCTTCAGCAATTCTTTGATCTTTCTGATAATGGAAATGAAGTTTGTTTCTGTACCATAGGAGATGCATCTACTTCTGAAGGCCAGTTTTGGGAAACCATCAATGCTGCCGGGGTAATGCAGGTTCCCCTTGCAGTTTTTGTATGGGATGATGGTTATGGTATATCTGTTCCTAAAAAATACCAGACAACGAAAGGTTCAGTGTCCGAGGCTTTAAGTGGCATGCAGAAAGATGAAAATTCTAACGGGTTCAATATATATAAAGTAAAAGGATGGGACTATGCCGGCATGTGTGAAACCTTTGAAGAAGGTATTCGCCTGGCAAGAGAAACTCATACGCCCGCCTTATTTCATGTAGAAGAACTAACACAGCCCCAGGGTCACTCCACTTCCGGAAGCCATGAAAGATATAAATCTCACGAAAGGCTGCAATGGGAGCGGGACTGGGATGCCATGAAAAAAATGCGCGAATGGATCCTTGCTAATGTACTGGCTTCGGAAGAGGAGTTGGAAGCTATAGAAAAAGAAGCTAAAGACCATGTACGGGCAAGTAAGGCGCATGCATGGGAATCATACCTGCAACCTATAAAAAAACAAGTGGCAAGAGCTGTTGAATTGATACAGGATACTGCTTCCAAGATCACAGAACACCAGTCAGAACTGGAAGCTATGAGCAAGGATCTTTTGTCCATAAAGGAACCATTGAGAAGGGATGTAATGAAAAACCTGTATGCTGCACTCCAACTTATTGGTAACCGTGATGAAGGTTTTTGGCTAAGAGATTATTATAAGGAATTACAGAAAGAAACTGATGCTTTATACAATTCTCATTTATACAACCAGGGACCTAAAAGCACACTGAATGTAAAAGGATCTCCTGTAAAATATAACAATGATTCACCTACTGTAAATGGTTTCGAAATACTGAATCATTACTTTGACCAGTTATTTGCCAATAATCCAAAAGTCGTGGCCTTTGGTGAGGACCTGGGTTTTATTGGTGATGTAAACCAAGGCTTCTCAGGACTGCAGGCTAAGTATGGCGATCAACGCATTTTCGATACGGGTATTCGTGAACTTACCATCATGGGCCAGGGCATTGGATTGGCTATGAGGGGCCTGAGACCTATAGCCGAAATTCAATACCTGGATTATTTGCTGTATGGTCTACAACCATTAAGTGATGATGTATCCACCCTGCATTTCAGAACAAAGGGGCAACAGAGTTGTCCTATTATTGTGCGTACCAGGGGACATCGACTTGAGGGTATTTGGCATAGCGGATCTCCGCTGGGTGTTGTTATCAATGCACTGCGCGGCATGTATGTATGTGTGCCCAGGAATATGACCCAGGCTGCAGGGTTTTATAATACACTCCTGCAGGGCAATGATCCGGCCATAGTTATTGAATGCCTGAATGGTTATCGCTTAAAAGAAAAACTCCCTGCAAATCTTTTGGAATATGCTGTTCCCCTGGGAGTTCCGGAGATATTAAAAGAAGGTACGGATATTACTATTGTTTCTTATGGTTCCACATTGCGCATCATCATGGAAGTTGCGCAACGACTGCAAAAGCAGGGAGTCAGCTGTGAAGTGATAGATGTGCAAACACTGTTACCTTTTGATATCAATCATATGATCCTGGCATCATTACAAAAAACAAACAGGATCGTTTTTGTTGATGAAGATGTCCCCGGTGGTGCTTCTTCCTATATGTTCAATAAAGTAATGGAAGAACAGAAAGGTTATCGTTGGTTGGATGTAGCACCGCGAACCATTACAGCCAAAGCTCACAGGCCCTCTTATGGTAGTGATGGCGACTACTTCAGCAAACCTAACGCGGAAGATATTGAAACGGAGATCCGTGAAATGATGGCAGAATAAGCCACAATTAAATATTGTAAGATCCCGGTTGCATAAACCGGGATTCTTTTTTAGGACAGCCTTGTTGCCCTTATCTTTAGAATAATGTACTCCAGCTTTTTAAATCTCATTGATATTTTGGGCACGTTTGCATTTGCTGTGGCTGGAGGTTTTTCAGCCATGGAAAGAAAGCTTGATCCTTTTGGAGTACTCATTATAGCTTTTGTAACGGCTATTGGAGGTGGTACTGTTCGCGATGTGCTGGTTGGGAATTTTCCGGTCAACTGGCTGCAGAATGGCAATACCATATTGATCATATTTGTATCTGCTATTCTTACCATGATCTTTGGCAGTTACCTCAAACATTTAAATACGGCATTGTTCATTTTTGATGCGCTTGGCCTGGGATTGTTTACCATCATAGGATTAGAGGTAGGTTTGAAGCAAGGATTCAGTGCCGGTATCTGCATTGCTTTGGGAACCATTTCAGCATGTTTTGGTGGTGTGATCCGGGATGTATTATTGAATAAAGTGCCTTTAATATTTCAAAAGGAGATTTACGCCCTGGCCTGCATCATTGGAGGGATTGCCTACTACTTTCTGAAGCAGACCCATTTAAATGATGATGTGGCTAAAGTGATCTGTATACTGATGATATTTGTAATACGCTTTATAGCTGTTCGTTTTAATTTATCATTACCGCGCATCCATTTAAAATAATACCATGAAGCTTTCTATCTACCAGGTTGATGCTTTTGCTGAAAATGTTTTTTCCGGTAACCCGGCCGCCATAATTCCTTTAGAAGCCTGGTTGGAAGTTGACCTCATGCAAAAAATAGCAATGGAGAATAACCTGAGTGAAACAGCTTTTATAGTAAAGGAAGATGAAGTGTACCAGGTACGTTGGTTCACTCCCGAGAATGAAGTTGACCTTTGTGGTCATGCCACATTAGCTTCGGCATATGTCATAAAGAATTTTATAGAACCTCACATCGCAGAGATCCATTTTACAACCCAAAAGGTTGGCCAGTTAAAAGCCTCTGCGAAGGAAGGGATTTATACACTTGATTTTCCTGCCCGGATTCCTGAACCATGTTCTGCCCCTGCAGACCTGCTAAAAAGCCTGGGCACAAATACTACCGTAGAAATTTTGAAGTCGAGAGACTATTTCGTTGTATTGCCTGATGAAGAAGCGGTTAAGAACATAGAACCTGATTTTTTATTGATGCAGCAACTGAATGCTTTTGGGGTGATCGTTACAGCAAAGGGCCAATCTGCTGATGTAGTATCACGGTGTTTCTATCCTGGTGCCGGAATCAATGAGGATCCGGTAACGGGTTCGGCGCATTGCAATATTGTTCCATACTGGTCGCAAAAACTGGGAAAAACAAAGCTGAAGTGCAAACAATTATCAAAACGTGGAGGTAACCTTGATTGCGAGCTGGCAGGAGACAGGGTTTTAATGAGCGGCAAATGCGTGCTTTTCCTCCAGGGAGAAATTGATATATAGATATACCTTACCGGAGAAACCTTTCCTGCAATTCTGGTGTAGGGACCATGCATTCATTTCTTTTTCCAAACCATTTATAGCGATTCGCGGCAATAAAGTCATATATCGCATCCCTCAGAAAGTAAGGTACTATTCTCAATATTTGTAATTCTTTCCAATACCAGGCAAAATAATTCATCACCCTTAGAGCAGCTGCGGACTTTTTATAAACCTTCCCTTTATCAACCAGGAAAAAAGAATTCAGTTCTTTGGAATCTAAATGATGCGCGGCCAATAATTGCTTACCTGCCTCTGATTGTAACGAGGCGAACCTGAAGATTCCTTTTTTATCATGTCGTAATACAAAGTTGATGGCACTATTACAAAGATTGCAGACTCCATCAAATAATATCACCGGGTTATCCATAGCTTATCAAAATTAGCTTCATTATGATTATAGTATGCCCAGGCTCATATTAAGTGCTTCTTTATATGCAAACTTTATTAACGGTTTAGCCCTGCTGAAATGGCAGATAAGATAAAACATAAGGGCAGTAACCATATAGCTTCTCCCAGGCTTCGCCCTATCTACTCCCTATCTACGGTATGGATACTCCGTGCCCGCACGGAGTATCCATACCGTTACTATACCTTAGCTATACCGGAGGTAGGGAGGAGATAAGTAGTAAGTAGGTACAAAATCCCTCTTTTAGAGGGTTTTCCAGGAGTTCAAATAAGTTTACAGGGGTTGGTAGGGATTTAAATGTAATTGGTGTAAATAAAAGGAAGTTCACAGCCTGTAATACTGTGATTTTGGCAGTTTCCTATAATATATTACTTACAAGCAATTGGGGGGAGAAAAAAAGGCTGTCTTTTTATTAGACAGCCTTTTATTATAAGTTATTGAAGGTTATGAAAGACCTTTTGGACATCTTCATCCTGCTCCAGCTTATCAACCAGTTTTAGAACATCCTGTGCCTGCTCTTCGGATAATTCAACCGTGGTGGTGGGGATCCATTCCAGTTCAGCACTTAAAGGGGTAATACCTTTTTCTTCCAGTGCCTTTTGAAGGTTTCCAAAATCACTAAAGGCGCATCGTAAAACTATCACATCCTCTCCATTTTCACCCGTTCCTTCACCCAATTCCTCCAGTCCATGATCAATCAGTTCCAGTTCCAGGTCATCCATGTTTAATCCCTGGGGAGCCAGCTTGAAAGAGCCAACCTTTTTAAACTGGAAGCTTACACTGCCGCTGTTGCCTAGTGCACCATTTCCTTTATTAAATATTGCTTTTACATTAGCTACCGTGCGAACATGGTTATCTGTGGCTGTTTCCACCAATACTGCTACACCATAAGGAGCGTATCCTTCGTATAAGATCTCCTCGTAATTCTCCATCTCCTTGCCTTGCGCCCTTTTAATAGCTGCTTCAACTCTATCCTTGGGCATATTTACAGCCTTTGCATTTTGCATGCAGCGACGTAAAGCAGGATTTACTGCAGGATCAGGACCTCCGGCTTTTACTGCAATGGCTATTTCCTTACCGATGCGGGTAAATTGCTTGGCCATGCGGTCCCATCGGGCAAACATGGTGGATTTTCGAACTTCAAATATGCGACCCATAAAACTTTGATATTTATTATTTCAGATTCACAGACTTCTCCTTCCATTAAAACTTAAGTATGAAAAGGAATAGGGAAGCGCCGCAAAAGTACTATTTACAAATAAAAAAAGCAGCTATGTAAAACCATAGCTGCCTTATTTAGGAAAATAAATATCTATTTTTTATTTAGCCTGTTGCCGTACAACACTGCATGAACAGCAGCAAAGACCAATGAAAAATAAAATAAGCCTGTATCAGGATTCTTAACATCCATAACATTATGATGTATAAAGGCAACAATGATCAATAGGGCTACCAACGACAAGCCCGATATGCCAATGATGCGATTGCTTCTGCCCCAGGCCTGTGTATTACCGCTGGATAAATGGCTGTATTTCATGCCATACCATATGTACACATCAAAGCCGATCATCATCCATACGATAAGACGGATCCAGGTATCAAGTGGAAGGAACACCATCATGAATAAACAGGTGGCAATGCCCAGCACCGGAATAAAAGGAACCCATGGAGTTTTGAAAGCCCTTGGAGCATCCGGTTCGTTTTTCCTTAAAACCATTACGCCAATACAAACCAGGATGAATGCAAATAAGGTACCTATACTCGTCATTTCACCTACAACCCTGGCAGGCACAAAGGCTGCAAAAAGGCTAACAAAAAGCATGAATAGGAAATTGCTTTTTGAAGGAGTTCTGAACTTAGGATGTACATCTGAAAATATCTTAGGTAATAAACCATCACGGCTCATGCTGTAGAATACACGGCTCTGACCCATTAGCATCACTAAGATCACCGATGAATAACCGGCAAGAATAGCTACAATAATGGCACGGTTCAACCAGGGATAATCGGCATGAATCACACCAGCAGCATCAGCCTTACCCATATGCTCAATGGCAACAGCTACAGGAGCAATTCCATCCTGGCCCTTAAAGGAGGTATAACTGGTTACGCCCGTCATTACGTGTGCAAAAAGTATATATAGGACAGTACAGATGGCAAGGGAACCCAGGATACCCCAGGGCATATCCCTTTTGGGATTTTTTGCTTCCTGCGCGGCGGTGCTCACGGCATCAAAGCCTATATAGGCAAAGAACACAATGGCAGCAGCCCTGATGATTCCACTAAAGCCATATTCACCAAATGTTCCGGTGTTTTGAGGTATGTATGGATTGTAATTATCGTTGTTGATGTACTTCCATCCCAGGAATATGAACACAAGAACCACTGCCACTTTTAATGCAACAATGATTGAATTCACAAAAGCGCTTTCCTGGGTTCCTTTAATAAGTAATAAACTCATTAAGACCACAATGAATACAGCAGGCACATTGATCATGCCTCCATCAAAAGGCCCTGTGGCCATCCAGACAGGGAGGTGCACATCAAATCCTTCCAAAAATTTAACCAGGTAACGGCTCCAGCTAATGCTTACAGTAGCAGCACCAACCGCGTATTCCAGTACAAGGTCCCATCCAATGATCCAGGCAATGAATTCTCCCATGGTAGCATAGCTATAGGTATAGGCACTACCCGCAACAGGGATCATAGATGCAAATTCAGCATAACACAACCCGGCAAACAAACAACCGAGAGCTGCAACAACAAAAGAAATGGTAATGGCAGGTCCTGCCTGGTTGGCTGCAGCACCGCCGGTGATAGAAAATAATCCCGCACCAATAATAGCTCCGATACCCAGGGCTATTAATCCGCCAGCACCGAGCGTTTTCTTTAAGGTATGGCCGCTACTATCCTGGGCCTCAGCTAAAAGTCCCGCAAGGGGTTTCTTAACAAATAAACTCATGTGAAATTGTTGATTATGGTTCGTTTAAGCTCGTAAAATAAATAATAATTCATTAACACTACTTTTCTTTTATGATGTATGGCTATAGCAAAAACAATTGAAAATCTATGATATGCCTTTTTTTTCCGATTTTCGGCACGCTGTTTAACAAGCGCACCGTATGAATAAAGGGAACCGTCTCACTCTATATATTATACTTTCCATGATCCTGGGTATCCTTGTCGGATACTTTGTTTTTACCAGTACTGCCCCTGATTTTCAAAAAAGCTTCTCTAACAATATCAAAATATTAAGCACCATTTTTATCAGGCTGGTGCAAATGATCATTGCCCCTCTGGTTTTTACAACACTGGTTGTAGGTATTGCCAAACTGGGTGATCTGAAAACAGTAGGTAGAGTGGGAGGTAAGGCCATTCTTTGGTTTATCACCGCTTCATTGGCTTCCTTGCTTATTGGTCTTGCATTGGTGAACTACTTCAAGCCGGGTCAATATATTGACCTTTCTCAAAAGGATGTTGAAGGCTTGACAGACCTTGTTACCAAGCAAAAGAGTTTTTCGCTTCAAAACTTTGTAGAGCATGTCATACCCAAAAGCTTTGTGGAGGCCATGGCCAACAATGAAATATTGCAGCTGGTGGTATTCTCCATTTTCTTTGGTGTGGCTGCTGCCGCTATCGGCGACTATACCAAACCCCTGATCAAAGCGCTGGATGTTGCCTCCCATGTAATACTAAAGATGGTGAACTATGTAATGAACTTTGCGCCTATTGGGGTATTTGGTGCCATAGCAGCAGTTGTTGCTTCCAAAGGATTGGGCATATTTGTTTTTTACCTTAAATACTTTTCTTTCTTTTTAATTGGCATCGCCATTCTATGGATATTGCTGCTAACAGTTGGAACCATCATATTAAAAGGAAGGATCAAAGAACTATTGCGAAGGATAGGTAGCCCATTGCTGATAGCCTTCAGCACCACCAGCAGCGAAGCAGTGTTTCCAAAGCTTACCGAAGAACTGGAAAGGTTTGGATGTAAGGATAAGATCGTAGCCTTTGTGTTGCCGCTCGGTTATTCTTTCAACCTTGATGGCAGCATGATGTATATGACCTTTGCCAGCCTTGCCATAGCCCAGGCTTATGGTATGCATATGCCCATAGAAACCCAGTTAATGATGCTGTTGGTACTGATGTTAACCAGTAAAGGTATAGCCGGGGTTCCACGGGCATCCCTTGTAGTGGTATTGGCTACCTGTTCCATGTTTAACATTCCACCTGAAGGAGTAGCTTTAATATTGCCAATTGATCATTTTTGCGATATGTTCAGAACGGCTACCAATGTGGTAGGAAATGCATTGGCAACAAGTGTGGTAAGTAAATGGGAAGGAGAGCTAACTGAATAAGAAGTATTTCATCGCAGGAAAAAGCTCAGTACAAACCTTTAAATCAGAAACAACCAGATGGATAGCTTACTACATATCACGATGTTACAGGGAGGATTTATTCAACGATTTATAGAATGGATCATTACAAACGGAGGGCTATACTTCTTGTTATTCGTTGTTTTTGCCGAAACAGGATTATTTGTTGGCTTCTTTTTACCCGGTGATTCCTTGTTGTTTGCCGCAGGAATCTATCTTGAGAATCTTGGGAAAGAATTTTTTGGTCTGCCTTACCTGGTCATTGTACTTGTGATCATTGCATCTTTTTTAGGCAATATTGCAGGTTACTGGTTTGGCAGCAAAACCGGGCCCTTATTATATGAACGAAAAGAGACATGGTTGTTCAGGAAAAAACATTTATTGCGAGCAACTGAATTTTACCACCAATATGGAAAGGCTACTATCTTTTTAGCCAAGTTCCTTCCCATCATCCGCACCTTTGCGCCCATAGTAGCCGGTATTGTAAAAATGGAAAGGGCCACTTTTATTTTCTATAATATCCTGGGTAGTATTGCCTGGGTATGCAGTATGATGCTGGGTGGATATTTTCTACAGTCCTGGGTAGAGCGTGAATATAATTTCAGTTTGAAGGATCATATTGAAGCGATCACGATTGCCATCATCCTTATCACCACGCTTCCTGTCATTTACAAATTATTCTTTACTAAAAAGCAGCCTGCAACCACAACTGATCACAACTCAAAAAGATAAATGAAACAAAAGAATCATTCTTCTGTTTTTAGCCTTGCTGTAGTGGTGGCAGCCCTTGGCTATTTTGTTGATATATACGATTTGTTGCTTTTCACCATCGTCAGGGAACCCTCCTTGCAGGGCGTAGGAATTGACCTGGCCAATACGAAACAGGTGTTGGCTGCCAGCACCCGTATCATTAACTGGCAAATGATCGGCCTTCTTATTGGCGGCATCATTTGGGGTATAATGGGTGATAAGCGTGGAAGACTCAGTGTATTGTTTGGCTCTATACTTCTATATTCAATTGCCAATTTTATTACGGGGTATGTTACCACCATTGACCATTATGCCTATGCCAGGTTTGTGGCAGGTATAGGTCTTGCCGGAGAACTGGGCGCAGGAATCACGCTTGTAAGTGAATTGTTACCTAAGGATAAGCGTGGTATTGGCACTTCCCTGGTAGCAGGCATAGGCTTATTCGGTGCCGTATTTGCTTTTTTAACTTATGAATACACGCAAGACTGGCGCTTATGTTATAAAATAGGGGGTGGCCTTGGAGTAGTGTTGTTACTTCTCAGGATAAGTGTAGCGGAAAGCGGTATGTTTCACGAGGTCAAACAGCAAAATGTGGTGAGGGGCAACCTGTTGATGTTCTTCAATAATGCTGCAAGGTTCAGGAAATACATACTGGCTATTTTGATTGGCTTACCAACATGGTTTGTTATTGGTGTATTGGTAAACCTTAGCAACCGTTTTGCGCTTAGCCTGTATGGAGAAAATGCAGTGAATAGCGGTAAGGCCATCATGTACGCTTATATCGGCATAGCTGTAGGTGATATATTGATAGGATTTATCAGTCAGTATTTCAAAAGCCGGAAAAAAGCACTCTATCTTTTTTATGCCTTGAGTATTGTGTCAGCCATCCTGTTTTTTAGTCCCTGGAATAATAACGATACACGGATGTATATTATATGCACCGCCCTGGGATTCAGTACCGGCTTTTGGGCCATTTTTGTAACTATGGGTGCCGAGCAGTTTGGTACCAACCTGAGGGCCACGGCTGCCACTACCATACCCAATATGGTAAGGGGGTCGCTTCCATTGATCAACCTGTTATTTAAGAATCTGTTCCAGGATAGCTGGGGATGGGCATTGGTCAAAAGCGCTGTTGTGACAGGGATATTGGTGATGATAGTTACCCTGGTTTCAGCTTATTTCACTGAAGAAACTTTCCATAAGGATCTTAAATATGTTGAAGAGTAATAGTTATGAACCTAAAGTATATGGATCAATTTGAATCTAAAATTTATTAGTTCTAATCAACAGGAATTACAACTTTGCATTTCCTAATAAAAATCCAATCCAAAGGCAGATGAAGTTTTTAATAATCAGGTTTTCTTCCATTGGTGATATTGTACTGACAACTCCTGTTGTTCGCTGTTTAAAAAAGCAGGTGCCCGGAGCCGAGATCCATTATTTGATAAAACCTCAATTTAAAACTGTCATGGCGCATAATCCTTACGTGGATAAGTTGCACCTGCTGAATGAAGATTGGGAACAAATGATTGCTGATTTAAAAGAAGAAAAGTTTGATCATATCATTGACCTGCATCATAATTTAAGAACACTAAGAGTTAAAAAAGCACTCAAGGTCCCATCCATATCTTTTAATAAGCTGAATATTGAAAAGCTCATTTTCGTGAAGCTGAAATGGAATGTGATGCCAAAGCTTCACATCGTTGACCGCTATATGGAAACCGTGAAATCATTTGGAGTGCACAATGATGGTGCAGGCATGGATTATTTTATCCCAAAAGAAGAAGAGGTGCAGCAAAAAGATATACCTGCTTCACACCAGCTGGGTTTTGTTGCAATAGTCATTGGCGCTTCTTTTTATACCAAAAAACTTCCAGTTTATAAGCTGCAGGAATTGTGTCAAAAACTGGATCATCCTATCATCCTCTTAGGTGCAAAGGAAGAATTTGCTGAGGGTGAAGAAATACGCAAAGTTGACCCGGTGAAAGTTTACAATGCCTGTGGCAAGTTTTCATTGAATGAAAGTGCTGACCTGGTTCGTAAATCAAAGCTTGTTATAGCACACGATACAGGTCTGATGCATATTGCCGCGGCTCTTAAAAAACCGGTCATTGCAGTATGGGGCAGCACTACACCTTCTTTTGGGATGGTTCCTTATTATGGTGATAGTTACCTGCTTTCACATGCCAGGCCTTATGACGATGCCCAGGTCAATAAGCTATGGTGCCGTCCATGTACAAAAATGGGAAGAGATTCCTGTCCGCAGGGCCATTTCAAATGCATGAAAAAAATGGACATTGATGATATGATCAGGAAGGTCAATGCCAGGCTGGGAAGGACCAGTGAATAATATTACTTTGAAGTGCAATTTCTGTTGTTGTATCAGAATTCAAATTCTTTTACCGAAGTATCGTGCAGTATCAGCTTGGTGAAACGGTTATGGTTTTTTTCAGAACCGTGCACGATCCATGTTCCTACCAGGTATTCTCCATTCCTGGTGCGCTTTAATCGTTTGTAATACAAGCCGCACTCTTTGAACATTTGCTCATATTGTTTCAGCAAGTCATCCCTGTAAATGCTGACTATTTTATAGGTATGCGACTGGTTGATCCTGTCAATAAATTGCTCCAGTTTTGTTAACAACATCAATGCTGACATTATGATCAAAGTGCAAATTCCTACCAGCATATAAGCGTTATCCGCTATACCCATTCCCAGTGCTGCCACAGCCCATATAGTTGCAGCCGTTGTGATCCCATTGATCCTGTTATCACTTTTAAAAATAACCCCTGCACCCAAAAATCCAATACCAGTAACAATATTAGATGCTATCCTGTCGGAACTGGAACCAGAAATATGGATGGAAAATGTGGTAAATAAAAAAGAACCCAGGCAAATCAGGATCATGGTTCTAAACCCGGCACTTTTACTATGGTATTCCCTTTCGGCTCCTATCAATCCGCCCACTATAATAACCATTAAAAGTTTTAGCAGTAAAACATCTATTGAAGGCATGCATTATATTATGTAGATCAAAATTATACTACATATACGGGGACTCATAGTCTTTGAAAAGGAAAGATAAAAGAAAAGTCCGCCGTGGCGGACTATCATTAAGCTATTTCTATCATTCTGGGTGGCTTCTGCTTTGCATGCTCTTTTTTAGGAATGACCAGGTTTAATACTCCATTTTCATACTTTGCCTGGATCTTATCAGCATCAACCACATCTTTTGGAAGTTGAAAACTGCGTTGGAAAGATTGATAACTGAATTCCTGGCGTGTATACTTTTCACCTTCTTTCATTTCATTCCTGTCTTCTTTTTCACTACTGATAGTGAGAAGATTTCCATCCAGTTCAATTTTAAAGTCTTCCTTGGTCATGCCCGGGGCTGCCATTTCAACAACAAAATTGTCATTGTTTTCCCGGATGTTTACAGAAGGTAAAGTAGTGTTGGTAGCTGAATTGTTTACTAAACCCCAATTGATAAGATCCCTGTTAAAAAGGTCATCAAAGATGCTGTTCATGGCTGGAAATGAATTGTTTCTTTTAATTATTGACATAAAAACCTCCGTTTTATTGGTTATTATATTTTAAAAGCAACAACTCGTTCTGATCAACATAAATGCCATTACCTTTCGCACTGAATTTTTTGCAGGAATACTGAAAACTTGTCCTTGTTCAGGATCTTTCTTCTGAAATATTATCATCTGAACTATCCAGGCTGTAGTCATTATTCTCTTCGTCCTCTTCACCTATCCTTTCATTGGCATCATCAAGATCTGCCCCGGGGATATCAAGATCTCTGGCAGTCCTTACCTCTCCAAAACTTCTTTCATTCAGAGGTTCATTCTGGAAGTCTGTATTATCCATCCTCGCCTGGACAAGGTTAATTTCATCGCGTGTTGGGAGGTAGTCAGTTTGCTCCAGGGCCTGTCTTTCACCCCTGTTCACATCGCCCTCAGTTCCGGGAGTTAAGTCTTCGCTATCATCAAGGTCAAAAACACCAACTCCTTCTTCATCGTCAGAAGCAATTGTGGTATCGCCCAATGCTCCCAAAGGGGGTGCATTGACAAATTCCTGTCCGGGTATATCTTTTACATCTGGAAGATCAATAAATTCTTCTTTTGTTCTCATTTCTTCCCGTTCTTTTTGAGAGTCAGGTAGATCACCAGGTATTGATGAGCGACCCTCTATACGGTTATTGCCGGGCTCCCTTTCCCCCCCTGGGGTATTATTTCTTTTAGTATCCATACCTATGTTTTATAGGATACTTGAAAATTTTATGCCGTAACAAAAAAATTACCAGTCATGGACTGGTAATAGCGCGTTAGTAAGACAAATGTGCAATGAGGAGCAGATCAAACGAGGACCTCAAGTTCGTTTATTTCAGTTAACAGGTCCTTGCCCCTGTAGATCTTAATACAATTGTATTTGTCCAATCCCGGTAGCTTTTCAGAATAAACAACTTCAGCTTCGCTGGAGCCACTGACGGAAGCGCTCAACTCAACACTTAATATGAGTGTATGAGGATCATTATCCTGTATGCATTTTATAATGAAAGGGTGATGCGATTTTTTAGAGACAGGTACTTCTCCTAAAATATAAAGCGTTCCGAAACTTTCTGTGCCTTCGTGATCGAATTCGATCCAGGCTTCCCAAAGGTCTATTTCTGAAAGAAGTGTATTATTTGTCATACAAGCAAGGTAGAAAACTTGCCGGCGGGTGAAATGCGCAAAACACGGTAAAAGCACCCGTTTTTTCACCTGATTTACCTCGAAGGAGCATTCCAGGGCTCTAAACTTTAGCTTTTGACAACGTCACGTAATAAGCCACTAAGGTACTCAGTAACTGGCCCTGGTTTGCCGCTTCCAATAACCTTTCCATTGATATAGGTAACCGGTAAAACCCCTTTCGTGGTACTCGAAATGAAGGCTTCACTGGCTTGCATAGCTTCATCCGGGGAAATATTTTTCTCCCGGAAATCAAATTGTTCGGCGGCAGCCTTAATGATACGTTCTCTTGTAACTCCCATCAGTATGTTTTCGCCGGGTGTAAGGATTTCTCCATTTTGTGTAACGATGAAGAAGTTGGACCGGGGGCATTCAGTAATTGATCCATCCCGGAAATACAATACATCATCAGCAGACTGTAAACTGATAAAGGGCTGCAACCAGATTTCCATTAAATAATCAATGGTCTTGGCTTCGGGCAGTTGTCTCTGGTAAGGATACATCGCCAGCCTAATGCCTTCTTTATATGTAGACGTTTTCAATTCCTTAAAAGGATTCTCTGAAACGATTAAGTTGGGGTTAGTCAATAAATAACCATCTGGTGAATAACCACCTGTAACCGTGATCCTTATTCCCGAATCGGTGATGCCATTTTTATTGATTAATTCATGGATCACTGTTCGTACTATTTCCCTGGAAAGGGGGATGGTCATGTGCATTATTTCAGCAGAACGGAACAAACGGTCCAGGTGTTTTTCTATAAAAACCGGTACTGAATCCCTGGTCCGGAAGAAATCGAAACAGCCATAACCTCTTTGAATGGAAAGATCACTATAGTGCAGGAAGGCTTTATCCCGCTTTACAAAATCATCATTGATAAAAACATACTTGTCCATTCGCGTTTATATGCTCCTGGTTTTTATTTTTCTTAATCAGACCAGGCAAATTCTTAATTAATAGATCTTCCCGCTTTCATCATTGTTGATCAACTCCTGCGCAACCGATGAATTATATATGGCATCACGGTTATTGATAACCTGCCGAAGCAAATCGTGAATCGTTATAATGCCGGCGAAGCGTTTATTTTCATCATAAGCCAGCAGGTAACGTATTTTATGGCTATTCATCAGGTGCATGCAATGTTCTACAGTATCATCAAATCCAACAACGGGCAAATCGGTGGTCATGACCTCATTTACTTTTGTAGAATTACTTGCCCTGCCTTTTAAAATCACGTTGCGGCTATAATCTCTTTCACTGAATACCCCTTTATACTCCTGGTCCTGCATCACTACCAGGTAACTTAAATCTACTGAACTCAAAAGATTAAGAGCGTCTATTACCAGGGTGTCAGGTGTAACCACATTAAAGGGTTTTGCTTTGCTCTCAAGCACATTTTTCACTGTAAGCATCGTATAGTTCTATTTTTATTTGGGGTCAAAGTTCGTGGAACAATCGCAAACCTGAGTAGTTGAAAGAGATTCTTAACTAAAATGGATAGCCCTGATTTGCAGCGGCACAAAATTTATAACTGTAATACTAAATATCATTTTATGGATAAAATGAATGATCTCCTTGACCTGCTCAAACACGAAGTGCAGGATCTGTATTCCGCAGAAGAGCAAATTATTGCTGCTATGCCTGCGATGATTGAAAAAGCAAATAACAGGGATTTAAAAAAGGCTTTGCAAAACCATTTAAAAATAACCAGGAAACAATTGTCCAGGCTGGACCAGGTTCAAAATACGATGGGAATTGAACAGGAACCTGATGAAAAGAAAGGTTTGTTCAGCCGTCTTTTTAAGAGCAGGCATGTTTGCAAAGGCATGCAGGGCATCATTGAAGAAGGCAACAAGATCATAAAGGAAGATATGGATCCAGATGTGCTGGATGCGGTAATAATAGCCAGTGCTCAAAAAATAGAGCATTATGAGATCTGTGGGTATGGAACAGCAAGGACTTATGCTAGGGAGCTGGGGTTACTTGAAGTTTCCCAACACCTGGAAGAAACATTGAATGAAGAGTACGAAGCTGATGATCTGTTGACTAAACTGGCGGTAACCAGGGTCAATAAAGATGCAGAAGCTGGTTCAGTAAATCAAAAGACAAGGGAAGTGGCAGGAGAGCAAAAAGCAACAATACTTCAAAGAACACGTTCAAGGGTGCCGGAAATGGAAATGGCATCTAATCAAAGAAGAAGTACTGCAGCTAATACCAGGAAGGAAACGGCTGAAAATGATTCACCCCAAAGCAGGGAAGTAACGAGGTCTACTTCATCCCAGGGACGTTCAACTGGTACAAAAAGATCTGCTTCCGCCAGGCAAAAGGCAACATCCGGTTCTACCCAGGTAAACCGGCGGGAAACAAACAAGGGTAAAGGTGGAAGAACATCAGGCAGTGATGCAAGAACACGTTAGAAGACTATTTGATAACTGATCTTTTAATATGCACCGCCTCCTGTTATGGGGCGGTTTTTTTAAACAAAGCTTAAGGTCCTACTAATATACCGATCGAAATATTGGAGGGATTCAGTTTAATATTTCTCCTGGTGCCGGAAGGGTATATTGAATAGGCCAAAAACGGTCCGAGGGAAAAATAATTGGAGAATTTGTGCTGCATACCACAACGAATATATCCTCCAATGGTATTTCTTTTTATCATGGTACCGGGTACATACCAGGGAGTAAAACCAGTATATATAAAACTGGCTCCTGCTGCATATTGAAACCTGTTCCTTCCCAATAATTTTTTTTGTCCCAACCCTGCATAAATAGTAACTATTTCACAACCTGTATTAGGTTGCTGTAATAGAGTGCTTCCAGGGCTATCTTCTGATTTAGTTTTAGCCGGGCATATGGCTGCTGTGATTCCTCCATCAAATGAAAGGTTACTTCCGTTGAGTTTATGCATGAAAGAAAGCCCTGCCAGGTAATTTACAGAATAGGGCCGGAAAGTGGAATTCATGATATGAATGCCAACAGGCAATTGAAAATGAAAGCTTCCTTCTTCCTGCACCTGCGAATAGGAGTTGCTCACCATCAACATGAAAATAACCTGTAGTAGTAAAATATGTTTTGTACCCCGTAACATTCCAATTCTTTAAGCTAATATGATCATTTGAACCGTTAAAAGGAATGAGTGCCATCATATGTTTCCCTGACTATTCTCACTAAATCTACTCCCCGGTTTATTTCAAATATATAGATATATGGATGAGGTAAGTAACTTTAATTTTATTGGATTGAACTCTTCATGGCAATCTCATGTGTTGCAGGTGTATAAACCGTTTCAGAGGATTTGATAACTTTGCATATAAACCAGGGATTATGAATATTACCACACGAATAGCAAGGTGGAGACATTCCTATCCATCATTTATTTTGCTGATAGCAAGGATCATTCTGGGGATTATATTAATTGCAAAAGGAATCTTTTTCATCAGTCATGCACAACAATTGAAAGAACTGATCCTGAACAGCCGTTTTTCAGGTTGGGTTGGTTTTTTGACAGCCTATGTAACCTTTGCCCATTTATTCGGGGGCGTTTTTATTATAATAGGGCTTTTTACACGTTGGGCGGCTCTTATTCAAATTCCGGTATTGCTGGGTGCCTTGTTCTTTATTTTGCCAGCACATGAAGTGAATGATATGGGTTCTGACCTTATCCTTTCACTGATAGTTCTTGGCTTACTGATTTATATATTAAAGAAGGGTAGCGGAAGCGTTTCCATGGATGATTATTTGAAACACCATCTTCTTTAACATTTTTGTGGTAATACAATACTGTTCCATACCGGATTAAACCTTTTCTTTGGCCCGGTTTATCCAGGTGAAAAAAATTCTATTCATTATATTATGTCTAAGGGGCACGATTTCATTATGCGCCCAAAACCAGGTAATTGCCAGTGTAACACAGCTTGCTAATGATAAAGGCGTGTGCAGGGCATGCCTTTTTACCAATGCGGCCGCATTTCAAAAAATGGAGGCGCTTCAATGTTTAACAGCTCCTATTATCAATAAGGCAGCAGTGTTCACATTCCATAATATACCTACGGGGAAGTATGCCATATTTGTTTTTCATGATGTGAACCGGAATAATAAGCTAGATAAAAATTGGTTGGGTATACCTAAAGAGGGATATGGGGCTTCACGCAACCAATTACCCTTTGCTGCTGCACCTTCGTTTGAGCCTAATAGTTTTTTTATAACCAATAGAGATTCCCTTTTGCTCCCGGTACGGCTTAGGAATTTATAGCAGGCTATCCTTTCATGGGGCTCATGTATTAAATTGTGCCTATGAAACTTCTGTTACTTTTATTATTTGTGCCTGTTATTGGATCAGCACAAGTGTTTTCGCCTGCAGAGATCAGCCATTTTAAGGAGCAGGCCCGGAATGTAACTATCAGTATTGACAATTGGGGTATACCGCACATTCATGGGAAAACAGATGCCGACGCGGTATTTGGACTTATGTATACGCAATGTGAACAAAACTTTTCAAGGGTGGAAAGAAATTACCTTGAAGTTTTTGGCAGGCTGGCAGAAGTAGATGGGGAACAACAAATATATGGCGACCTCCAGATGCAGATGATCTATGATACAGTGGCTGCCAAATCAGATTATGCCCGCAGCCCTGAATGGTTGAAAAAACTACTGCGGTCTTTTGCTGATGGAATCAATTATTACCTGGCTTTGCATCCCGAAACAAAACCTGCTGTCTTTCAAAGATTTGAACCCTGGTTTCCTTTAATGTACACTGATGGAAGTATTTCTGCCACACAAATGGGTGGAATAAACCTGCGGGACACACGTAATCTATATGGTCCGGCAGGTGATAAGTCATTAGGTATTGTGCCGTCTTATACCGACTTCACCCAACTCCGGCTTACAGGTTCTAATGGTTTTGCTATTGCCCCCTCTAAAACAGCTTCCAAAAACTCCATATTGTATATCAATCCACATGTAACATTTTATTTCAGAACCGAAGCGCATATGATAAGCGATGAGGGGCTTAATGTTTATGGTGCTGCTACCTGGGGAAACTTCTTTATCTACCAGGGATTTAATGAACATTGTGGATGGATGCATACTTCCAGTTATGCTGACGTGGCAGACCTTTATAAAGAAAAAATAATTCATAAGGGTAATGATCTGTATTATGAATACAATGGGCAGTTAAAGCAGGTGCAGTCAAAACCTGTAATTGTTCGCTACAGGAACGGTAATGCGATTGCAGAGAAAAAATTCACAACTTATTTTACGCATCATGGACCAGTGATGGGAAGCAGGGAAGATAGCTGGCTTAGCCTTAAAGAAAGAAACCGGTCGTTGGAAGCCCTGGAGCAGTCATGGTTGCGGACCAAGGCCAATAGCTTTAATGAATTCCGGAAAATTATGGAACTCCGTTCCAATAATTCCAATAATACTGTGTATGCCGATGACCAGAAGAATATAGCTTACTGGCATGGCAACTTTGTTCCTGTCAGGAATCCAAAACTTGACTGGCAACTTCCTGTTGATGGAACAACAGCGTCTACTGAATGGAAAGGTATTCATACGCTGGATGAAATCGTACATGTGATCAATCCTTCCAGTGGATGGATCCAAAATTGTAATTCAACGCCGTTTACCTCTTCTGGTACAAGCAGTCCCCGAAAGCAGGATTACCCGGAATACATGGCTCCGGATGGACAAAACGCCAGGGCGCTTAATGCTGCCAGGTTATTAAATGAAACCAACGATATTACACTTGACAAGATCATAAGCATTGGATACAGCCATTATCTATCCGCCTTTGAAATATTACTACCTTCTTTATTTAAGGCCTATGATAACCTTACAGACAAGGATACCAGCAAAGAAGAATTGCGTGAAGCCATTATTGTTTTAAAGAATTGGGATAAGAATTCATCAGCCAGTTCCATAGCCACTACGTTGGCAATTGAATGGGCCACAAGTTTAACTGCTTTTGCTCCCGCACCTGCTACCGACAGGGATGCCACCAATGCCATTGCTGCCTTTAACTGGCTAGCCAAAGAAGTGCCGCCAGCAAAAAAATTGGAGTTATTAAGATCTGCATTGAAAGGATTGGAAAACAGGTTTGGGACCTGGCATGTGGCCTGGGGAGATATCAATCGTTTCCAGAGAAACGAAAAAAGCACCAATACCAATTTTGAGGATAATAAATGGAGCCTACCTGTAGGACTGGCATCTGCCACCTGGGGTTCCCTGCCTTCTTTCAACAGCCGGAGGTTTCCCAATACCAACAAGCGTTATGGAATTTCCGGCAATAGTTTCATAGCCGCTATTGAATTTGGCAAGAAGCTAAAAGCACGAACCATAATGACGGGAGGAGAATCCTTTATTCCTGGTTCGGAACACTTTACCGACCAGGCCGAAGGGTATATTGAAGGGAAATTCAAAGAGGTTAATTTTTACCAGGACGATATCAAAAAACATACGGTACGAACGTATCATCCGGGTGATTAATTTTTTGCAGTGTTAAAAGAAAAAAGCTCCTGTTTTCATGGAGCTTTTTGATATTCTGGCTAATGGACCAATTAGTTCCGGCGTGTATATTTTATTTCCATTGTTTTAAATTCCTTTCCATCCGGGGCTACAGCATACATTTCCATAACCTGGTAGTTGTTATCTATTGGTTTAAATATCTCTTTGGTATCCACCAATTTTCCAGTGGCAGGATCTGTCATGGTTCCCTTAAAAGTAATGGACTTGCTGGCAAGGTCCCATGGTCCTTCAGCGCTCATTAACCCTGTACTCATATTATCAATCCAGGTTGACAAAAACAACTTCCGGGAATTGTCATAAGCAAGTGTACTTATTCCTTCCAGGGGTTTACCATTGTAGCTGCCTTTAAATGTTGATTGCTGGTACCGTCCGCCCAACACCATTTTATTGACCATTGTTGCATTGCTTTTTTTGGGTGAAGCACCAGGTGTTTCCCATATCGTTACTTCACCTGACCATGTCCCATTCCATGCATTCATCATCTTATGCATTTCTCCTGGTTGGCTATAGGTTGACACGGCATTTTGAATGGTAGCAGAATCGTTTAAGGCTGTTGATGAAGAGGGTGTAGTAGTAGCGGCTGCTGCCACCTTAACTTCCTGTGGAGTTTGCTCTTTGTTTTTACAGCTGAAAGCAAACAGGACAGCACAAATAAGGATGGGAAAGGATTTCATTGGATTAATTTCTACTAATGTAAAAAAAGAAAAAGAATAGTGCAAATCGAGCCGGACAGTTAAAACACAGTTAATGGCTGAGTTTGGAAGTATATGGCACAATCTTTTCCCTTTATACAGCTGAAGAATCAAGCTTAACCCTATTGAATATTATGAATTTTCCCAACAAACCGGTTTTATTGTATGCGGAAGATGATCTGGATGATTTTGAAAGCCTTGTAGATGCCCTCGAACAATTAACCGATAAGTATCAGATTGTCAATGCCAAAAATGGGGCTGAAGTGATCTCATTGCTTCAGAACGATTATGCTGAACACCATCCAAGCGTGGTCATCCTTGACCTTAATATGCCTCTTATGGATGGAAAGGAAGTACTGGCCTGGATGAAAAATGAGGAAGAATTTAGGCATATACCAGTGATGGTATTTACAACTTCTTCAAGAGAAGAAGATGTTCGTTTATGTCAGAATCATAAATGCACCTTTTTTAGAAAGCCAACTTTATACCGGGACCTCCTGCATGTGGCACAGACCATACTGGACATGAGTAATGGTGTAACTGATGAACATAAAGGTGTTGTTCATCACTGATTCCCGAAATATTGAATGCATTAAGTTTTCTGTACTTCTCAACCAACAAATTCGTTATTTACAGTATGGAATTATTTGTCACCCGTGATTCAATTGTGCGACAGATATGGGGTAAAGGTGATACCATATTGTTCATTTTTGCCGGTGCTGCAGCTGAATTTGCATTGAATAAGGCCGTTGATTGGCTTTATTTTACAGGCAAACTTCCTTCTGATCCTTTAGGCAGGCTTTTTTCAACGGTTTCCTATGCCCGTAAGATTGTTTTCCAGGAAACTGATGCAGCCCTAAAAACGATCGATGCTATCAGCAATATCCATAATTCTTTGGAAGTCAAAAGAGGCGAGCCTATTCCTGATTGGGCATACAGGGATGTATTGTTCATGTTGATCCATTATTCCATTGCTTCCTATGAATTGCTGGAAAGAAAACTGACAGATGGAGAAAAACAAGAGGTTTTCGATGTTTTTCTTAGGGTTGGACAAAGAATGAACCTTTCCAAATTGCCTTCCACCTATAATGAATGGTTACAAAAGCGATGGAAGCATCTTGAATACAATCTTGACCATACACCTTATACGGTTGATCTTTTTAAACAGTACAGGAAACACCTGGGACCTGCCCGGTATTTTCTTTTGAAGGAAGCACAAAAACTAGTGGCACCCCGCCAGGTTAAAATTCTTTTGAAGTATTCCGGTATTTCTGTACTTAAACCCGTAATTCCGGTTTATAAGTTGAGCCGAATGGTAAAACTAGACTGGTTTTTTAAATCTATCATATTGCCTTCAGGCTATAAGGAACAGATAAGGAACCTTGATGTAAATCCTTCTTTAAAGAATTGAAATCCTGGAAATTTAGAAGGATAGGAAATGGAATTATGAAAGTCATTTGTTATACTTGCAATCAACCATGACTATCGGCTTAAAAAAAATACTGGTCATCTTCCCGGTGATCCTGCTTACTATATTCTTTTTGCATGATCGATATGCCATTGATTATGCACACACCTCCAAATGGAGAATTGTTTTCTTTTCTATTACGCTTCTTTTACTATATGGGTGGATGTTGCTGGATCTTTATAACAGAGAACCTGTAACTTTTGTTCAGGTAGGGATATTTTCCAGCTTTTATGTTTACATATTCATGGTGTTGACTCTTACCGGTTATTTCATTCTTTTCAGGGAGGTGTCCATGCATGAGTGGTGGCATAAAATGATCTTGAGGGTTATAAAAAGAGATAGGGTAAATCTTGACTTGTTCAAAGTATTTAAAATTTACAGGATCACGAACAGGCAGGTGTTGGGAAACCTTGTCATGCTTTTTCCATTAGGTATCTACCTGCCATTGCTATATGGTAAGATGTCGGGGTTTATTAAAGTAACATTGATTTGTATGCTCTTCTCTGTCGGAATTGAACTATTGCAATTGATCACGAGCTACAGGAGCACTGATATAGATGATGTCTTCCTGAATACTACCGGAGCAGCATTTGGATACATCAGTTTTATGGTAATTGATTATTTTTTGAAAACACAGAAACATTTAAATAAGGCGGGTTTAGATCTAAGTTATTAAGTTTATAAATAAAGACGCCTGGCTATTGTACCAGGCGTCTTTATTAAAACACCTACATGTTACCTTCGTTTCTTCCACTACCAGTATTTCCTGTCTTTTGAGTTTGAGAACCGGTTCCTTTTCCTGAATGTTGATCAGAACCTGACCGTGAGATATTTCCTTTGCCCTGGCCCTGCTGGCTACTGGAAGTTTGCTGGGATTGCCCGCTTTGATTTCCTTTTTGGGTATCACGTTGGTTACCCATGTTTTTGTTTTGTTCCATAATTAAATCTTTATGGTTTACAATAAATAATATTATCTGCCGGAAAAACAATGCCAATTACTAATCTTGAGCTTGTTGAAAAAATAAAATATTGAGATAGCCTGGAAACCCAAACTTAATGTTCTGCTATAGTATTTTGTAAATTTTAAAATTTTTTAAAGCAAAGAACACCGTTGATCTCGAATTCTACAGTAACTGGAAAAACTTCTGCCTGTTTTTGAGTTGGATACCAGTTACGATTTTCCGGAACTATTATAAACAGCCCCTCATCATCTCCAAGTGCTTTGAAATGAGGGAATGGAGGTTGCTTTTTAAAATAGTCCAATTTGCAATACCTGGTTAATTCTTTTGTCCCGGTCTCTATTGCTTCTTTTTTAAAGACAATCCCTATTTCGCTGAGCGATAATAAATGACTTGAATTAAACACATCACTCGTTGAATTGTTCAGGTCGTGTCGTGCTATTAATTCAACGATATTGCCTGTTGTATCAGAAAAATATATTGAGTGAGCATTCCAGTTTACAAAATTGGCAATTACATTTTGATAGTCTTCCATCCATAATAGTTCTATATGTTTTCTTTCTAACCATTCCTTAGCCTCCACAATCTTATTTGAGGGAATAGTAATGGCAAAATGATAAAATGGATCTGTTAAGCCATGGCTTTTTATAAATTTTAAATGCGATGTTCCAATACCAATAGTACATATATTATTCACTTTCTGAACTGGTAATTCTAATATATTACTATAGTAGGTTGCTATAGCCTCAACATTCAAGGTTTCCAATATTACTTCCCTGATCTTCATACTCTATAATAAAGCCATTAATTTAGTAAATAAATGAACTATGCCCATTTGGTTCCAACCTTACACTCTCGAAAGCGTTCAACAAAGAGGTAAAGGCACAATGGTAGAACATATAGGTATTTCAATTATTGAATTGGGAGAGGATTTCTTGTATGGAACCATGCCTGTTGATCATCGTACAGTGCAACCAATGGGTATATTACATGGTGGAGCTTCTGTGGCATTAGCGGAAACATTGGGAAGTCTTGCTGCCAACCTTGTAGTTGATCCGGAGCAAAAGTCTTGTGTGGGACTCGATATCAATGCCAACCATATAAGCTCAGCAAGCCACGGGCTGGTAATAGGAAAAGCTTCACCAATTCATTTAGGTTCTTCTACCCAGGTATGGCATATAGAAATCACGGATGAGCTAAACCGTTTGGTTTGTGTCAGCCGGCTTACCATGGCGGTGCTGAATAAGGCTCAAATGCAAAGTGGGAAATAGTATACAATAATTTTATTACCCTGGCAGAGGTAGCGTAAAAGAAAATATACTTCCTTTACCGGGTTCACTTTCAATATGCATCTTACCTCCGTGTTTCGCAAGAAATTCTTTACATAGCATCAGGCCTAAACCTGTTCCTGATTCGCTTGCTGTTCCCTTGGTTGTATAGAAGTTATTCTCATTGATTTTTTCTATGGCTTCCCTGCTTATGCCCTGTCCTGAATCCTGTACGAATACTTCAACAAAATAAGAATGCTGGTGAATTCCGATGGCTATACTTCCTTTTTCAGGTGTGAATTTAATGGCATTGGATAACAGGTTACGCAACACAAGATTGATCATATCCCTGTCAGCATATACATGGGTAGCTTCTGAAACCATACTTGCGATGGCAACCTGTTTTGCTTCTGCCTGGAGCCTCAGCAATACGATAACCTCATTGATAAGTTGTGAAAGATCAATCTCCTGGGCGCGAACAGAATCTGCCTGCATTTGAGACTTGGACCATTGCAAAAGATTTTCCATCAGTCCAATAGTATAGTTCAGGTCATTTAATACATCTGGTACCATTGACTTCACTTCTTCTGCCGGAAGATCATATTGTTGCATATTCTGGAAAAGATTACGCATGGCGTACATGGGTGATTTGAGGTCGTGTGAGATCACCGAGAACAACCTGTTCTTAAGTGCATCCAATTGTTTCAGTTCTTTCTTTTGCGATTGTAGCAATTTGGCTTTGTGGCCAATGATCTCTTTTTGTTTTTGGATCTCAAAGTTCTTCTTATGCAGCGCCCTGTTCTGTTTTAATAACCTGACCTGGTATTCCGTATTTTCTTTTTTAATAAGGTACAATCCATAGAATATAAAAACGATTGCCAGGGCCTGGTTGCAGAGATACAGAACTTTATTCTCTAATTCTACCTGGTAGATAAAATCTTTTAAAACAACAGAAAGAATAAAATAACTGACCATTGAAAAAGCAACCGTAAACAACATATAGCCAATATCCTGCAGAAAGAAAACCGATAAAATGCCATAGAGAATGAAATGAAGTTCCATGCCTGCATTCATGCCATTGAGGTAAACAATGCAGGTGAAGAATGGATAGGCAATGAAGTAGGTTAATAATGCAGATTCATAGTTGCGTTTAAAATTCAGAAATAATACAACAATACTGGTGAACGCTGGCAGGCAGGCTATGATCCAGGCTGATGCTGGCAGCTTGTCTGCATGGATCATTCCAATGATTGGGATCAGCGTTCCTGTAAGTAATTGAAAAAAGTTAAGTTGATTAAAAACGGCAAGCTTACGTTTTTCATATTCTCCCATTTCTGAGGCAGAGCCTAATACTTTGATCCTGCTAAGCAATTGAAATGGATAATGAAGAATAGGATCCAGGGTTCTCATAATATCTGCTGCACGCAATTTCTCCTGCAGATACTGGATCTTCTGATACACGATTTCCATAAGGTGGCTGGTTATAAGTAACGGTACGTCAACAAAATAGAGAATATTTTTGATTAACTCAAGCCATTATCACCTTATAATGATTTTCAATTAATTAAGTATGTAATAAACTGTCTACTTATTAAGTGTTTCTTTTTAGCATGTGCCTGGGCTTTAGATTTGGCTTTTCCAGGTTATTGTTAATTCCAGCTTGATTTTCCTTTTGCCTTTCATCTTCCTTCCAATTACCATGATAAGGGAAAAATTCATCCATAGATATCCAGGGAAATTTTTTATACAGGTGGAAAATAGTTCCTTTAGAAAATACTCCATTTGGCATTAACAGCAACATGGCCGATGCCACCAGCAGTACACTCCACCAGGCAAGGGGTTCAGCCCACATGCCCATAAAAGAATCAATTCTTGAACTGGAAGGATGGAAATTTAAATACCGTATACGAACCATTCTTTGCTGAAATGGAATGTCATTGCGCATATGCCCACCCGTATATTGCTTGCCGTTAGCCTCATATTGCAACAGTATGGTGGTTACTTCATAGGGTGTGATCACCTTTGCCATAGTAACCCTCCCGAATAACCATGGTGAAAAATAGAGTGCTAGAATTAATGCGATACTTCCATTGAAATAGAAAAACATCCGGGTCTTACCAAACTGCATTAATAAAAGTTATACCTTAAATTAAAACGAATTCCTTTTCCAATTACTTCAGCCATATAAATTTTCATAGCGTTGTATGGCACAATAATTACATCAACCCTGTTAAAAGAATTTTATGGAGGAAAACAATAGTATCCTTGAAGGACATTCCGACAGTGAAAAAACAGCTTACCTGGGCGCCATTGCTTCAATTGCCACTGCCGACAGGCAGGCTTCAGGGGAAGAATTAGACTATATATCCGGGTTATGCCAGGCAGCCAGCTTATCACCTGAGCAAACGGCGACTGTTCAAAAAGCTGCTACAGACCTGAGTGGTAATGAATTAACTAAAAACCTTAATGTATTAAAAAACAGCGATCTGAAGTTTTCACTGGTTGCTGATTTGATGACCTTTGCAAAGGCGGATAATGATTACAACCAGCAAGAAAATGATAGTATTCATAAAATAGCTGAGTACCTTGGTGTAGATCAGCAACAATTCTCTTTATTGGATCAGTTTGCTGAAAAAGCTACAAGTTCAGAAACTACTCAGAATGATCCACAAAATATTGTCAATGCCTCAGGTATTAAAGACAAACTGGAAAGTGCCGGCATTAACAGCAGTTCCTTATTGAAAGGTCTCATCAGTATAGCTGCACCGATGATTCTTTCAAGGATATTTTCGAGGGGGGCTGGAAACACTTCAGGCGGTATTGGAGGTGGAGGTCTGGGTGGTGCATTAGGTGGAAACCTCGGCGGATTATTAGGTGGAGGCGGATTGGGTTCATTGATCGGGATGTTAAGTGGCGGCAGAGGGCTGGGAAGTGCTGGTGGCTTGTTAGGCAGGATTTTGGGAGGTGGTGGTTTTTAATCTTTTCAATTGGTCTTTCTCAATGCTTTTCAATTTTCTAAATATAAATAACAACAAATGAAAAAAAGCCATGCAAAACTTTTGTTTATGGGTGCCCTTCTATCCATAAGCATGCAATTAACTTCCTGTAAAAGCAAACCCAAGGACAGCGACATTCAAACATCGTTAAATGAAAAAGTACAGGCAGACAGCCGTATGAGTCATGTAACCACCTCTGTAACAGATGGTGTTGTGACACTTACCGGTGATTGCCCGGATGAAGCTTGCCGCACATCGGCAGAGCAGGCAGCCAAGGATGTAAAAGGTGTAAAATCAGTAGTGAACAACATTACAGTTATGCCTGCAGCCCCACCTGTTGAAGTTAGCCCTGATGCAGCGCTGGAGTCAGGTTTGAGAGATGCTACCAAAGATTATCCTGGAGTTACTGCTACTACCAGTAATGGTGAAGTAACATTAACAGGAACGATCGAAAGAAGTAAGCTCCCTAAGCTGATGCAATCCATCAATGGGCTTAACCCCAAAAAAGTAAACAATAAACTTACCATTAAATAAAACACAGCGTTATGGCAGTTCAGGAAAAATATGCAGAGTTAATCAATGCTGCAAAAAGCTCAGGTGTCAATAACCTGCAGGTCAGGGAGGAAAATAATGTCCTTTATATTGACGGACAGGCTCCCAGTGGACAGGTCAAGGATAACCTTTGGAGTATTTATAACAAGTTAGACCCTGATTTTCGTTCAGGCGATGTGGTGCTGGATGTAAATGTAGCAGAAGCTGCTGCAGGTTCTAAAGCTAAAGTAATTACCGAGTCTACAAACCTTAACATTCGAAAGGGGCCCGGAACGGACCAGCCTATTGTTGGTAAGGCTGCCCACAACGAAGTCGTTACCGTTCAAAGCCAGGCAAATGATCAATGGAGCCTGATCAAAACAGATAAAGGTGTTGAGGGATATGTTTACAATCAATACCTGCAACAAGTGTAACATGTAAATGATAGCAATGCTATACAATAAAATTGCCTTCCCTTGGGAAGGCAATTTTATTGTAAACAATATTCTTTTTTAAACTTGTTCGGCGTATTCTTCAGTAGGCAGGCACACACATATCAGGTTCCTGTCTCCATAGGTGTCATTGACCCTGGATACCGATGGCCAGAATTTATTTTCTTTGATCTCTTTCAAAGGGAAGGCAGCCATTTCCCTGGAATAAGGCTTTTTCCATTCGTCAGAGCATACGGTAAACATGGTATGAGGCGCATTACGAAGCATGTTATCCTTCCTGTCAATTTGATTTTCTTCTATCAATGCAATTTCACGGCGAATGCTTAATAATGAATCGCAGAAACGATCCAGTTCATCCTTATCCTCGCTTTCTGTAGGTTCTATCATGATAGTGCCCGGAACAGGGAAGGAGAGTGTTGGTGCATGAAAGCCGTAATCCATTAATCGTTTGGCAACATCTACTGCCTCTACTTCGGCAGATTTTTTAAATGGACGCAAATCAACAATGAATTCATGTGCGCAGGCGCCATAGTGGTTTGTATATAAAATATCAAATTGATCCTTTAGCCTTGCCAACATATAATTGGCATTCAAAATAGCATACTCTGTCGCCAGCTTAACACCATCTGTTCCCAGCATGCGTATGTAAGCATATGAGATCAGCAGGATGGATGCAGAGCCATAAGGCGCAGCTGAAACAGCATGCCCAGCTTTAGTGGTAGAGCCATTCACCTGTCCATTTGCCATAGTAACATGACCTGGAAGGTGAGGAGCAAGGTGCTTCTTAACACAGATAGGTCCCATGCCTGGTCCACCGCCACCATGAGGAATGGCAAAGGTCTTATGAAGATTCAGGTGGCATACATCAGCGCCTATTAATCCGGGTGCTGTCAGGCCCACCTGCGCGTTCATATTGGCGCCGTCCATATATACCTGGCCGCCATGCTGGTGAACTATCCTGGTTATTTCTGTTACGGTTTCTTCATATACGCCGTACGTGGATGGATATGTGATCATGATGCCCGCAAGGTTCGCTGAATGTAGTTCAGCTTTGGCCTTAAGATCTTCTACATCAATATATCCATTTTCCAAAGCTTTCACCACAACTACCTTCATTCCGCTCATTACTGCAGAAGCAGGGTTGGTGCCGTGTGCAGATATTGGGATCAGCATCACATCGCGGTGTGCCTCACCGTTAGCTTTATGAAATGCCTTGATAGTAAGCAATCCTGCGTATTCACCCTGCGCTCCACTATTAGGCTGCAGGCTGCAGGCATCAAATGCTGTGATCTCGCAGAGATAGCGGCTTAATTCTTTTACTATAAAACTGTAGCCTTGCACTTGTTCTGCTGGTGCAAACGGATGCATTTTGCTCCAGTGTGTCCAGCTTAATGGCATCATTTCACTGGCAGCGTTCAGCTTCATGGTACAACTACCTAATGGTATCATTCCGTGTACCAGGGAAAAATCCTTGCTTTCCAGTAATCTGATATAACGCATCATCAGCGTTTCGCTGTGGTGGGTGTTGAAAACCGGGTGCGTGAGGTAATGGGAACTGCGGCTCAAAGGAGCAGGAATAATATCCAGTTGGTCCTCATGCTCCAGTTCATAAGCTACCGGGTCAACGTCGTTCACAAAAGAATTGATGATATCGAAAAGATCTGAAGGTGAAGTGGTTTCATCCAGGGATATCCCAATCATGTTATTGGAATAATACCTGAAGTTGAGTCTTTGTCTTTCAGCTTTTTGCCTGAAGAGAGTTATATCTTCCACTTTGACCACGATGGTATCAAAGAAGTATTCATTAATAACATTATAACCTCTTTCTTCCAGCGCATTGGCCAGGGTTTGGGTTAACAGGGCCACGCGCCTTGCTATATTGCGCAATCCTTCAGGACCATGATATACGGCATACATAGCCGCCATATTGGCCAATAATGCCTGTGCTGTACAAATATTGGAAGTTGCCTTCTCCCGTTTGATATGCTGTTCTCTTGTTTGAAGCGCCATGCGCAGCGCACGGTTTCCCTGGGCATCCACGCTTACCCCAATGATCCTTCCCGGTATGCTTCTTTTAAAATCTTCCTTAGCGGCAAAAAAGGCAGCATGTGGACCTCCATATCCTAATGGAACTCCGAAGCGCTGGGCTGACCCAAGTGCTACATCAGCACCCAGTTCGCCTGGTGGAACCAGAAGTGTAAGTGCCAGCAGGTCCGTTGCCATGGCCACAAATGCGCCTAAGCCATGAACCTTATTGATAAATTCCCTGTAGTCTTCGACAGAACCTTTGTCATTGGGATATTGCACCAATGCTCCGAAATAGCTTTCGTCAAGAACAGCATCCTGGTAATCACCAAAAACCACTTCAATACCTACAGGTAATGCACGCGTAAGAACCACATCTTTGGTTTGTGGAAAGGTATCATTGTCCACGAAAAATTTAGGGCGCTGGATATGGTGCTCTTTATTCAGGGTATTGAAGAACATGGTCATGGCTTCTGCTGCTGCAGTAGCTTCATCAAGAAGGGAAGCATTGGCAAGCGGCAATGCGGTCAGTTCACTCACCACCGTCTGAAAGTTCAACAGGCTTTCCAGCCGGCCCTGGGCTATCTCGGCCTGGTAAGGGGTGTACTGTGTGTACCAGGCTGGATTTTCAAATATATTTCTGAGTATTACAGAAGGTGTGATCGTATCATAATACCCCTGTCCAATGTAATTCTTAAAGATCTGGTTCTTTAAAGAAATTTCTTTTATATGATTCAGGTATTCTGCCTCATTCATGGCAGGAGGCAGCTTCAGGTCACCTTTCATACGGATGGCAGGAGGAACGGTGCGATTAACCAGCTCTTCGAGGCTGCTGACGCCTATGGTTTTCAGCATTTCCCTTGTTTGGCTTTCATTGGGACCAATATGACGGAGCTGAAATTCTTTGGATTGGGCTTCAAAAAGACTCATAGTAGTAATTCTCCTTATAAGGCCGCAAAGGTAATATACTTTGGGGTTTAGGAAACTGACCTTCGTCCATGAAACACCATGCATTCATCGATTTTTAGGCAAAACAAGGCAGCCAATTCTTCAACCCGGCCAAATCTTGTATTTCCTTATACCGCAATTAGTCAAGGGCAGTACGAAAGTTATTTTCCCTCCATGATATTCCATACTTCTCCTATCTATAAACCAAGGTTGTCCCGAGGATATCCTGACTATTATAGCGTCGGCTTATCGTCGGGATATCCCTCCCTATGGTTGGCCTTTACTTTTCTTTAAGGTAGCGTTTACCTATCTGTTAACTTTTGATTTCGGTTCTTTGCAGCGTGCCTGGCGACATTTTACATAACTGGCAGAAAAAAAGCAAGGAAAAGCAGAAGCAATATAAGCAGCTGCTGGACCGTGCTGATAAGAACAAGGTGCTAAAACACCTTCCGGATCTCCATGAAGAGGCTTTTGAAAAGGTGGATTGCCTGCAATGTGCCGCCTGCTGTAAAAATTACTCCCCCCGGTTCAAGACACCTGATGTTAAGCGTATCAGCAGGCATTTGGGAATGAAGGAAAGTAATTTTATAGAAACCTACCTCCGGGTTGACGAAGACGGTGACTTTGTGGTAAAGTCATCCCCTTGTCCTTTCCTGGGATCGGATAACCGGTGCTCTATTTATGAAGAACGTCCATCCGATTGCGCCCGTTTTCCCTATACTGATGAAGATGTAATTATCAAGCGGCCAAAACTTACGCTTACTAATTCCACGTTTTGTCCCATTACCTATTATGTGCTGGAAGGATTACTCCAAAAACTGAAATAATGTTAGGCTTGTTGCGAAAGCTAAAATTCAGGGTTGATAAAGGATTTCGTAACTTTTAGGTACAAATTCCTAACTATATGCCACGTTATGTTATTGAAAGGGAAGTTCCCGGCGCAGGCAAACTTACCCAGGACGAATTGCAAGCCATGGCCCAAAAATCCTGCGATGTGATCAGTGATCTTGGTCCAAGGATTCAGTGGGTGGAAAGCTTTGTTACTGACGACAAGGTGTACTGTGTTTACAATGCTCCCAATAAAGAAATCATTAAACAGCATGCAGAAATGGGCGGATTTCCTGCCAACAGGATCGAAGAGATCAGGAATGTAATAAGCCCTGTGACTGCTGAAAGCCGCGCAACAGTAGATTCGTAATGGAAATGCGAGGAGAAGGTTCCTGGTTTATTTTTTTTCCGTGAGTTCTTCATAAGCCGCGGTAAGTGGCCGGTCAATACCTTGCCCGCTCCATTCAGAAACTCCCGGGATGCTCGTGTTTTTAATGAAATCCTCCTTGCTTACACCTTTTTTGATCTCTGTTTCCGCAAAGGATAAAACCTTACCCAGGTAGTCCTGGAACTTCTTTAAGTCTTCTACGGTTCCTGTTTCTTCCCCGGGATTCAAGGAATGGCCAAAAATGATAATGGTATCCTTATCAGCAATTTTCATGATGGCATCAAGGTCTTTGATCCAACTCGCTATGTTAGCTCCCGCCGACCGGTCAACAAAGGGGTGACGCTTGTTAAACATCAGATCACCCACATGGATAATATTGGCATTTTCAAAATGATACACCGCATCGCCATTGGTATGACCGGGTCCGAAGTAACCGGCTTGTATCTTTTCATCATCCAGTTTTAGTTTCCAGTCTTTGCTAAAAGTCATATCTGGCAGCAGTTGCTTGTCCAGCGTATTATTGGCTTCTGCCACCCTTTTTTGATTGGCCAATGAATTTTCATGTGCCACAACGTGCTGCACCAGGCCTTTATAGGCAATATTGCCCGAGGTGTGGTCGCCATGATGATGTGTATTCAACAAGTATAGAAAGGATGCTGCCTGTTGCTTCTTTAATTCATCAATCAGGTGTTTAGAGGTGTCAGGAAATTGTGCATCAATAACAACAATTCCATTTTTTGATAAAAGAAACCCAATGGTTCCTCCTCTTTCAGTGAAGATGCCAACATTATTTCGCAACATTTTTACCTGGAACTCACCTGTAGAAAATAAGGATGCCATAGCTTTTTGTTGAAATAACAGGCTGGCGGAGGCCAGCAATGCTGAATGATGAAGGAAATGCCTGCGATGCATGGTTTAGGGTTTTGTTTTTACAATATGTACGTAAACAAGCTAACAGGTTTTCACGGGAAAAGTTCAATGCGCTGTCTTAATATTCGAATTTACGTAAACCAGGTGCTTTTATCCATGAAATTATAGCTACCAGTAAGGTCATGGAACCTCCGAAGATCACGGCCGGTACAGCACCCATGATCCTTGCTGTGAAGCCGCTTTCAAACTGTCCAAGTTCATTGGAAGAATTAATGAACATAGAGTTTACAGAGCTTACACGCCCACGCATGGCATCGGGGGTTGTTAGCTGCAAAACGGTGCCACGGATCACAACGCTGATCCCATCCAGCATGCCCGCCATGACAAGTGCCGTGAATGATAACCAATAAAATCGGGAAACCCCAAAAAGAATGATACATATGCCAAAGCCAGCCACTACAAACATTAATATCCTGCCTTGCTTTTTAAGAAGGGGAAAGAAGGTAATGGTGATGATCATAATGATGGAACCAATATCTATAGCAGCATTCAACCAGCCAAAACCAATAGCCCCCACTTTTAAAATGCGGTCTGCAAACTCCGGTATAAGAGCTACAGCGCCACCAAATAGTACTGCAAACAGATCCAGGGATATGGCCCCCAGCAGGATCTTGTGATTGAACACAAATCGCAACCCTTCCTTTACACTGTCCCAGGCTTTAATGGTCAGGTCGGTATGTAGTATGGGTTTCTTTTCTATCCGGGATAAGATAAAGGCAGCTATTAATACATAAGCCAGGATAACATAGAATGTTGAATGCACGCCAATAAATGCTATCAGGAAGCCAGCACTTGCATGCCCGAGTATGGAGGCTGCCAGCCATGAGGTGGAACTGATGCTCGCGGCAAACTGCAGGATATCTCTTGGCACCAGTTGGGCAATAATGGCATTGGAAGTAGGAGCTGCAAATGCCCTGATGATGCCTGTGCAAAATACTATAGCATAGAATAACCATGATAGCTGCGATACGGAAAGATTCCCTTCAATAGATGGAATAGTAATTACAAGCAGGCCCAACACACAGGCAGAATAAGAGAGAATTCCTTTGAGCAGTAAGGTTCGTTTATCGGACCGGTCAACTACATGGCCGGCGTATAAGGCCAGTGAAAACACGGGAATGAATTCTGAAAGACCAACGATGCCTATGGCAAAAGAGCTTTTTGTTAAATGAAACAGTTTGTAGGCAACCACTGTAGCCACCATGCGCAATGCCATGATATAAAAGAAGCGGACAACTATATAATACCTGAACTCTTTTTGATTAAGTGGCGAGAGGCTAAGCGTTTTAAATTCCATGAAGGGGCAAAGATAAAAGAGAACTAAGATTTGGGAGAGTAGGGAATGTCGAACAATAGAACAAGGAATAGCGAATGATGAAGTGGTTACGTTAGGATGAGGAGTCCTTAATTGATCCGATCATATTTTAGAACAAAAACAAATGCTTAATAAACAATTTTCAATGATTCAATTTTCAAGGAGGAGAAAACTTAGATTAATAGGATTATGAAGGATTTTGAGGGTTACTCTATTTAAGCTCCTGGCTCCTGACTCCCGACTATCGACTATCGACTCTCTCAAGGCAGGCTTAGATAATGTTGTCCTTCGGGGTAATCCTTGTCAAGGGCATCGATGATGACCTGAAGATGTTCCGGGTTGCCCAGGAAGTCGGCATTGGAAACGTCAACATAGATGGTCTTAAGATTATGTTGCTTGATATAATGTGTATATGTTTCCTGGATACTGAAAAGATAATCGTCGGGGATCTGTTGTTCGTAAGGACGATTTCTTTTTTTGATATTTTGTTGAAGTTTGGTTACCGGGGCATGCAAATAGATCAGGATCTCAGGTTGAACCAATTGCTGGTACATGATATCAAACAAGCGCTGGTAAAGCCTGAACTCTTCTTCTGACAGGTTGATCTTGGCAAATAAGAGACATTTTGTAAAAAGGTAATCTGAAATGGTAAGGTTTTGAAACAGGTCTTTCTGTTGTATCAGTTCTTTGAGCTGTTTAAAACGTTCAGCCATGAAGAACAACTCCAATGGGAAAGCATATTGTTGGGGGTTCTCGTAAAACTTTGGAAGAAAGGGATTGTCTGCAAATTGTTCCAGCACAAGGCGTGCATTGAAATGCCTTGCCAGCAAATGTGACAAAGTAGTTTTACCGGCACCTATATTTCCTTCAATCGTAATAAATGTGTACTTCATATTATTCGCCCCACAAAGCCCTGGTGGCCATGCATTGAACCCAAGAACGATGGTTTAAAGATCTATCAGGGGTTTTTCAGTTAATCCTGGTCATTGATTGTGGTCTGAGGCGGCAAAATAAAGATTGTTGAAGCATGTGGTCAATTAAATTTATTCACCATCAGGGGGTCCGGACATTCAGCCAGCAATTGAGCAATTGTTTTGTGTAATACTGGGTGATGATAAGCTGGCGCAATATCATTGAGGCATTGAAGGGCAAACCGGCGGTTCTGAATCTCCGGATGTGGAATTTCCAGATGCGGTTCATGAACGATCTCATCTCCATAGAACAGGATATCAATGTCTATTGTGCGTGGTCCATATTTTACATCTCTTTTTCTTCCTAAGCTTTCTTCAATATCTAAAACGGAGCGCAATAATTCTTTTGGAAGCAACCAGGTTTCTATTTTGAGCGCCTGGTTGAGAAACTTTTCCTGGTGAGTTAGGCCCCAGGCCTCGGTTTCATAAATGGCTGAAGCTTCAAGAATAGATCCAGCGTTTTTACCGATGGCCTCTTTGGCGTGCTGTAAATAACCCATCCGGTCTCCCATATTTCCACCTATCAGTAAATAAACTGAATTCATATTTGTTTTATCAATAGGCATCAAATATCTTTTATTTTTGAAAACTGAATGAACCGATATGAGTAGCTTCTTTAAAATGTTCTTTGCTTCCTTGCTTTCCATCATTGTATTTTGCCTTGTTGGAATATTCCTGTTGCTGGCAGTTGTAAGCCAGTTCACTTCCAAAGAGAAACCCGAAGTGGCCAAAAACTCCGTGCTGCTGCTTGACCTGGGACAGCATTTTAAGGAACAACATGAATCGCAGCCATTCAATGCACTTACACAGGAGGGTGATGCTCCCGGGTTGTTTGACGTGGTACGGTTGATCCAAAATGCCAAAACAGATGATGATATTGCAGGTATTTATATAAAGGCCGATAACAATGCCAACAGCTTTGCATCAAGCAATGAGATCCGCAATGCTATCCTTGATTTTAAAAAGTCAAAAAAGTTTGTACTCGCACAAGGGGATGTAATGTCCCAGCAAGCTTATTTTATAGCAAGTGCGGCTGATAAAGTGTATGTCAATCCATCCGGTCAATTGGAGTGGAGTGGTTATAGTGTAACGCTGCCGTTTTTAAAAGGCATGCTGGATAAGCTGGAAATAAAAGCCCAGATATTTTATGCCGGTAAATTTAAAAGTGCCACCGAGATATTCAGGGTGGATAAAATGACCCCCGAGAACAGGTTGCAGACCCTGGAATGGCTGGGTGATATGTATCGTTATTTCCTGGTACAATCAGGTAAGTCAAGGGGTATAGATACAGCCACCTTACACGGACTGGCTAATAACGCCTCCATTCAAACACCCCAGGATGCCGTTGCCCATAAGTTGATAGATGGGATGAAGTATGATGACCAGGTGAAAGATGAGATCAAGAAAAAGCTTGGGATAGGAAAATATGACAAGATGAATGTGCTTCCTTTCAACTCTTACAATGAAAGTGTAAGCCTGAGAAAAACCGGCAGTGACCGCATTGCAGTGATCTATGCCGAAGGAGATATAGTGGATGGAATGGGTTCAAACAATAATATAGGTGGTGATAATTTCCGTAATATCATTAGGAAAGCACGCCTGGATAAATCAATAAAGGGCATTGTTTTAAGAGTGAATTCAGGCGGGGGGAGTGCCCTGGCCAGTGAAAATATCTGGAGGGAATTGCAACTGGCAAAGGAAGATGGAAAGCCTGTGGTGGTAAGTTTTGGTGATGTGGCAGCATCGGGAGGTTATTATATTTCCTGTGGTGCTGACAGCATTTTTGCCAATCCCAATACCATTACCGGATCCATTGGTGTATTTGGTATCATTCCTAACATGGAATCTTTTTTCAAGGATAAACTGGGCGTGACCTTCGATGGAGTGAAAACCGCTCCTTATGCAGATGCTGGTAATGTTTACAGGCCATTGAATGAAACAGAGCAAAAGCTGGTGCAGGCAGGTGTTGACCGTATCTACATGCAGTTCAAGCAAAGAGTGGCGCAGGGAAGAAAAAAAGATATTGCATACATTGATAGTATAGCGCAGGGTAGGGTTTGGAGCGGCGAGGACGCCTTACAATTAGGGCTTGTGGATAAACTGGGTAATTTGCAGGATGCGATTAATTGTGCGTCGCGGATGTCTAAACTGGAGAGTTATGGTATTAAGGAATTTCCCGAAAGACAAAGCTGGATCAATGAAATTCTCAATAAAAAGAAATCAGGGCCGGAAGCCCTGGTAAAGCAGCAGGTCGGAGAAGAAAACTTCAGGATCTACCAGCAACTGGTCCGCATCAAGGAAATGACCGGGTCAGTACAGGCAAGGCTGCCTTTTGATTTCATTACACATTAATACTACTTTTGCTGCGCTTATTTAAGGGATCTACAACAGCGTAACCGGTGAATAAAAGCAAGTTTTGCAAGTCTGCCAGGATATGCTTATGGATTTAGTGAATAATGTGAACTCTTGATAACAAGCATTTTTACACTGTTACATGCCACAACCTTATAGCCAGGCCAGGGCCATGCTGGCCATCACAAAGGCAAGCCTGAAAGCCACTTTCAGAAGCCCGCAATCGATTTTTTTCAGTTTATTCTTTCCCATTGTCCTGATATGGATATTCGGATCATTGGGTGGCAATGGAATTCCCAAAGTGGATGTAGCATGGGAAAAAGGTGCTGACAGCAATAACCTTGTATCAAAGGCCCTTTTATATAATCCTGTACTTCATTTTGTGGATGAAAAAAAGAAAGATGTAGAGGATGAACTAAGAAAGGGAAGGGTGACGGCTGTGATCAACGTAACACGGCACCGGGACACGGCACAACATGCACCCTACGATATTCACCTGCGTACTTCGCCGGCTGCTCAAAAGGATTTTGGCCTTTTGATTTCAGCGCTGAATTCAAGCATTACCGGGATTGATAGTATGACCTACCCCAACAGGCCTACTATGGCCACTGTTAGCCAGACAATGGTTGAGGGTGGAAGAAGATACAGGATGATCGATTTCTTTTTACCGGGCATGATAGGATTTTCATTGATTGGTGCGGCGGTGTTTGGTATAGCTTTCAGCTTTTACTCGTTAAGGGAAACGCTGGTGCTTAAACGCATGTATTCCACACCAGTGAAAAAACAATACATCATTCTTGGTGAAAGCCTGGCCAAAGTGATTTTCCAGTTGATGACGGTAGTGGTGTTGATCGCCTTTGGTTATTATGTTTATCATTTTACGCTGGCCAATGGATTTTTTACCTTCCTGGATATGATCTTCCTGAGCTTTTTGGCATTACTGGTATTTATGGGTTTTGGTTTTTTTATAACGGGTATTGCAAAGAATCAAAACGTCATTCCTATATATGCGAACCTGTTCATGTTCCCTCAATATTTTTTATCCGGGACATTTTTTTCAAAATCCGCGCTTCCGGCATTCCTCCAACCCATTATACAGTTTCTGCCATTGACAGCTCTCAATGACGCCATGCGCAATGTGGCTTTTGAAGGGGCTTCATTGTCAAGCTGCTGGCCACAGATATTGATCCTTACCGTTTGGGGAATATTTATATATGCAATCACGGCGAGAGTTTTTCGCTGGGAATAAATTACCTATTGTGCAACTGATAAAACTCGGCTTAATAAGTTTCTTTTTTTTGTTCCTGGTCATTACAGGTATCTCATTGCTCATTCCTTCGCATATCAGGCTTTCAAAAGCTATCAATATGGGGGGTACCAATGAGTCGATCCTTTATTATGTTCGAAACAAAAATACATGGCCTCAATGGCACCCTGCTTTTATGCAGGATAGTACCAAACGCAATAAAAACCTTGTGATTACGCCACAACTGGATAATGATTCAGAAGTAGCCTACCAGATGCAGCAACCGGGAACAAGACCCTTGATCAGTGGATGGAAGGTTTACCATCATGCTTCTACAGATTCGCTTACACTGCAGTGGTATATGGATTTTCATTTACCCTGGTATCCATGGCAAAAATTCGGCAGCCTGCTTTATGAAGGTACTTATGGGAGGATGATGGAGCAGGGACTAAATAATTTGAAGAAGCTTTCCAATAATTAGTACAGAAGGTATATTCATTTTCATAGAAAGCAGTAATTTAACTGAAGATTCTTCATTTAAACTGCTTTTATATGATTGAACACTCTGCTATTTCCAGGAGACATAGGCATGTTTCCTTACTCTTGCTATTTCAATGTTTTTCTATGCTGATGTGGGCCCAGGTGCGGATCAGTGGTAAAGTGACCAATGAAGAGAACAAGGGTATCCCTGACATCTCTGTTACTGTTCGCAACACCAGTTTGGGCACTGCTACAGATGCTTCAGGTAATTATTCTTTTCAGTCCAATTTAAAGCCCGGTCTCTACGAGCTTATCTTTTCGGGTGTGGGATTTAAAGGTGCCACAAAATCGGTGCAAGTGGGTAGCGACGGCTCCTATACCGCAGATGCACAGTTGACACAGGATTTCCTGAAGATGGATGAAGTGGTGGTTACAGGTACTTCCCAGGGTACTACGCGACGACAGTTGGGAAGTTATATAAGCACTGTTAAAGCTGACGAGTTAACAAAAGGTGCTACCAGCAATGTTTTGGCAGCATTGCAGGGAAAGACAGCGGGTGCCCAGATCATACAGAACAACGGAGATCCTGGTGGTGGTATTTCTGTAAGGTTGAGAGGTATCAGTTCTATCAGCAGCTCTTCTGAACCGCTATACATTGTTGATGGGATCATCGTGAACAATGCGACGACGCGGGTTACCAATACTTCGGGAAACTATGATGGACAGAATTTCGTTGGAACCATAGGACAAAACAGGCTGGCAGATATCAATCCTGCCGATATTGAAAGAATTGAAGTTTTGAATGGTGCTGCTGCGGCAGCCATCTATGGATCAAGGGCCAATGCCGGCGTAGTCCAGATCTTTACCAAGCGTGGAAGCGCAGGCACCTCGGTGGTAAGTTTTTCTACCAGCATCATGCGTAATGAACTTAGGAAAAAAGTTCCGGTGAATAACTCACCAGTTAAATTTGGCGGCTCGCCGGATGTTTTTACACAGGATGTGATCGCAACCCCGTTACAAACAACTACAACCCCAGTCAATCGTTACGATTACCAGGATTATATATTCAGGAAAGGTATAGGCACCGATAATAACGTTTCTGTAAGCGGTGGAAGGGACAGGACAAAGTATTATGTTTCGGGTTCCTATTTCTATAACCAGGGCATCGTTAGAAATACAGATTTTAAAAGATACAGTTTCAGGAGTAACCTGGACCAGGCTCTGAATGATAAGATCAGTTTTACCCTGGGACTGAACTATATCAATAGCAGTTCCAATGAAAAGCCTGATGGCAACTCTTTCTTTTCTCCATTGAACTCCATTAATATCATTGGAAACTTCCACGACATATTTGCGCGGGATGCATTAGGTAATATTAAGGCTGTAGGTGAAAGACAAAGGGTGAATCCTGTTTCTGTTATCGAAGATATCAGGCAACGCGAGGAAACTAACCGGATACTTGCCAATGCAGGATTAAAGATCAAGCCTTTTAGAAATTTTACTATTGACTACACCATGGGTATTGATAATTATACCCAGAATGGTAAAACATTTATTCCACCGTTTGCCTACCCGGTGAATACTGGTTTTTATGGAGGTGGTATTAGTCTTGACCCTGCCCAGAATGGTTATGCCAGTACTGCCACCAGCAATTACTTCCAGATCAATAATGAGCTAAATGGTACCTACAACCTTGATATAACGAAAGATCTTGCTTCTACTACGCAGGTTGGTTACTCTTTGCAATATGAAAAATCTACCTATTCCTTGTTGCAGGGTAGAGGGTTGGCACCATTTGTAGAAACAGTTAACGGGGCCAGTACTTCATTACCATCAACAGATGCCCGTGGGGAGTTATCTATCTCAGGTGGTTATTTGCAGCAAAACTTTAAATACAAGAATCATTTGTTTCTTACAGGCGCCGTCAGGGTGGATGGTTCCTCTGTTTTCGGACAGGATGAACGCAACCAGGTGTACCTGAAAGGAAGTGGCAGCTATATGATATCAGGTACAGATTTCTGGGCTAATTCAGGATTCAATAAATGGTGGGATCTTTTGAAGCTCAGGGCGGCTTATGGCCAATCGGGTAACCTTACAGGTATAGGCGCGTATGATCGGTTCAATAGTTACTCCAGCATTGCCTTTTTAGGAAAAACATCCTTTTTCTCCAGTTCTACTCTCGCTAATACACATGTAAAGCCGGAGCGCCAGCAGGAAACAGAGCTAGGTGTTGATATGGCTTTTTTAAACAATCGTTTTGGATTGCAGTTCAATTATTACATCAAAAAGGTTAGTGATCTTTTGATCAACAGGGTAATAGCACCGACTACAGGTTTCTCCAATTTGTTGGACAACTTTGGTTCGCTGGAGAACAAAGGATTTGAAGTGGTTGTAAATGTTGCACCCGTAAGAAAGACCGATCTGCATTGGGATATCACAGGTATTTTTAATCATAACCGTAATAAAGCAGTAAAGATCGGCCAGGCATTGACCTTGTTGAGCACCAATGGTGGCGCACCTGTGGCTATATTAGAAGGTCAGCCTATTGGAGTATTCTATGGTACTTTCTTCGCTGTTGACGGCAATGGTAACCAGATCAAGAATCCAACAGGAATACCTCTCACAGAAAGAGGAATTCAAAATTCTCCCCTTCAATACACTCCGCAGCGCGATGCTAATGGCCTGCCTTCAACAACAGGTACAGTAGTATTAAGAAAAGTGATCGGTGATCCCAATCCTGATTATACGGCAAGCCTGGTAAACGAAGTAGGATATAAGAAATTGAGCCTGCGCGTACAGTTGGATGCTGTGCAGGGTGTAGATGTATTCAATGCTGACTGGCGCACACGGCAGGGGGTAGGTAATGGAAAGGTTGCAGAACAGGAACAAAAAGGCGAGATTCCTAGAGGCTATGTGATAGGCGTTTACGGAATTGAAGAATGGCGTATTGATGATGGATCTTTTGTAAAACTCCGCGAAGTTTCACTGGGTTACTCCTTTGGAAAGATCAAAAACATTTTCCAGGACCTTTCTGTTTCATTAAGCGGAAGAAATCTTATTTCATGGGATAATTACAAAGGTTATGATCCTGAAGTAAATGCAGGGGGGCAAAGCACTATTTTACGGGGAATTGATTTTGGTGCTGTACCTATTCCACGTACCTATAGTTTTGGTATTCAAGCCAAATTTTAATTCTAAATCAATTGAAAATGCTACAGAAACACTCAACATATTTTTATTCAGTACTGCTATTGTCAGTATTGTCGATCACTTCCTGTAAGAAGGATTACTCGGACCCTTCAAGGGCCACAGACGACAAGGTTTTAAACTCACCCAGCGGTTTGACAGGTGTTGCAGTTGGATTGCAACGCACGTATTCACTGGGTCGAGGCAGCTCTCTTTACAATATAGTATCCACCAATGGATTGGTAACGAAAGAGCTGGTCTTGCTAAACCCGGGCAATTTGCCCGAATACCAATTGGTACAGGGTGGTGCTCAGGTGGATGGTACCAATACAATGTTGGCAGGACTTTGGACCACCAGTAATAAGATCATTTATGATGCGGACAATGTGATCAATAAAGCTTCAGGATTGGCAGATAAAAATTACGCCAGTGGCCTGATCGGCTATGCTTCCATTTTTAAAGCTCTGTCCCTGGGTGCTTTATCCATGTTCTGGGAAAAGATCCCTGCGGGTATAGGACAAAATGTTGGTTTTATTACAAGGATGGAAGGGTATGCAAAAGCTATTAAAGTGATAGATGATGCATTGGCAGCCATCAATGCCAATCCTATCAGCACTTCATTTACATCCAGCATACCTGCAGGTATTGATATTGTTAACACACTGCAGGCACTCAAAGCCAGGTATTCACTATTTAGTGGTAATTACACCCAGGCATTAACAGCGGCTAACGCCGTGGATCTGACCAAAAAATCAGTTCTTAATTTTGAAGCTGCCAATCCCAATCCAATTTATGATGTGGCAGGATCAAATTTCAATGTATACCAGCCTGCAGGTCCTGATATGGGATTGCCAACTGGCCTGCAACCTGATGCCGCAGATATGCGTATTCCTTTTTACATGGTACCCAGTGGCTCTACTGCCACGCCATATGCCATGAAAGGATTTGCTGCTGCCACTACAACACCTTTCCCCATATACCTTCCCGGCGAGATAACACTTATCAAGGCAGAGGCTTATGCCAGGATGAATCCACCTGACCTGACCAATGCCCTGGCCGAGTTAAACAAGGTGGTAACAAAAACACCAGCGAGCGATCCATTTGGAGTTGGTGCCGGTCTTCCTCCGTTAACAGGTCCTTACACCCAGGCAGAAATTCTTGACCTGATCTATAAGTTCAGAAGCATTGAATTGTATATGTCGGGTCTTAGGATTGAGGATGAGCGCCGTTTCAACAGGCCAAATGCAGAAAGAACACGAAACCTGATGCCTTATCCTTTCAGGGAAAGGGATAATAATCCTTCCTTGAATTTTCCGGATCCCAGCTTTTGATGAATAAGATTGGTTAAATATCATAGGTTGCTTTCGGGCAACCTTTTTTATTTGTACTTTATTTTATGAATGCTGCAACGCTTTTGTAAACAGTGTTGTCAAGGCATCGTATAGCTATTCATGGACCATTATGCATTGGTAAAAGACTGTTTAAAAGGGAAACCTGCCGCGCAAAGAGAATTGTATGATCAATTTGCGGGGTTAATGCTTAGCGTTTGTTATCGCTATACCAAGTCTATGGCCGATGCGGAGGATGTATTGCAGGAAGGATTTGTAAAAGTTTTCCTGAATCTCCATCAATATAAATTCAAGGGTGAATTGGGTGGCTGGATCAGGAGGATCATGGTGACTACCGCCATTAATTATTTAAAACGCAATGCCAGGTACCAATCTGAGCTCGTTTTCACTGAGGATCATTTGCATGTGGTGAATAATGAACAGCACCCGGAAGTGAAACTTCAGGCAAAGGAATTAGCAGACCTCATCCGGCAATTACCTCCCGGCTACCAGGCAATTTTCAATTTATACGCGGTGGAAGGTTATTCTCATGTTGAGATAGGAAAAATGTTGGGTATCAGGGAAAGTACTTCCAGGTCTCAATATGCCCGTGCCCGCGCTTTATTGATTCAATGGATAGAACAAACGAATAACGATATAAAAAAGACGGTGTATGCCAAATAATTTTGAAAAACAGGTGAAGGAAAAAATGGACGAATTGCAATTCGTTCCAACGGCGCCTGTTTGGGAGCATATCGAAAAGCAGATCCGTGCAAAAAAGGACAGGAGAAGGTTCTTTTTATGGCTGCCGTTAGTCTTACTGCTTACGGGGACTGGCACCTGGTTGTTACATAACAGGCAATTTAATAAAGAAATAAGCCAAAAGGTTGGTGTACAAAACCCTAAAGAAATTGGAACAAGACCGGGGTATAATAACGAAACCATTAAAGAAAATAACCAGGAAGAAAATAAACATTTTAAAAGCGCCGCTGCACCAACAATCAATAACTTCAAAAAAATTACTGTTGCAAACAGTCCCAGGCGATCATATTCTGAACATGCTCCAACAATAAATGGTATTACAACCAGGCAGGTATCTAAAGCGATATCCCATCCAAAGCAGGCTAATGAATTATTAAAAGAGCAGGAACCTGCTATTGAAATAAATGAAACAGAAATTGATTCCAGGCCACCTGTTCCATTCATTCCTGGGCGCCCATTATATAATCCTGAGTTTATCTTAATAGTGGACAGCGTTAAGGCAAGGCATGTAATACCAGGACCAGGAAATGTTATGGATAGTCCTATTGTGAAAGTAAAAAAAGATCAGGAGCATCATTGGCAAATAGGGATCAATGCGAGTGCAGGTTATTCTGGAATCAGTAAAAGTTTTGATGTTATTCCTGCTTCATTGCAGGCAGATGTGGGCTCTGTTTCCGGTTCCTATAACAGTAACGGATACAGTCCCGCGCGGGTAAATAAAAACCATGCTTATGCCATTGGTGTTCAGGCCAGGAGGAATATAACGCGGCGTCTTTCTATTGAATTGGGAATTAATTACCGTTATTACAGCACCCAGGTAAAGGTGGGTCAAAAATTACAGGATACACTTATTGGATTGAATAATAGCGTGAGCCGATCATATATGGGATATGGCCCCGTTTTACAGAACTATTCCAATCAATACCATTTCTTATCTCTCCCGGTTTCCCTGATGTGGAAAACAGGTGCCCATATACCGCTTTACCTTGAGGGCAGTTTTTCCTTGCAGCAAATGGTACATACCAATGGTTTGATTTTTAATGGAAGGACAGGAAATTATTATACTGATCAATCCGCCTATAATAAAACACAGTTTATGACCGGCCTGGGACTTTCCTACGGGTTGCTGCACTCATCTTTATTTCTTGGACCACAGGCGCATTTTGGACTCCGCAATATGGAAAAGAATGGATCATCCAATCATTTGGTCTATGCGGGTTTGCAGGCCCGGTACTTTTTTAAAAATAAATAATAACCAAAGCAACGGTATGGTACAAGCTGTTGTCAAGGACAAAAAAAGGTATGAAAAAACTATTGCCCCTTCCCGTTATTGTGCTTGCCTTCCTGGGCCTTTGGCTCATGCAGGGATGCCTGAAAGATAGTTTTCAAAGAACATACACTTATACTTACTATAAGCCTGTATATAAAACAACGGCAGAGGTGAGGGCCAATATTAAAAGCAATGCGCCTCAAAATGTGGAGCGACCTGGTAAATTATATCTATACGGTTCCTATATTTTTCTGAATGAGATTGACAAGGGTATACACATTATTGACAATTCAAATCCTGCCCAGCCACGGAATGCTGGATTTATAGATATTCCCGGCAATATGGATCTTGCTGTAAAAGGCAATACATTATATGCCGATCTGTATACCGACCTGGTTGCCATCGATATAACTGATCCAAAAAACGTGGTACTTAAAAAGACAGTTGAAAATGTTTTCCCACACCGATACTACAATGGATATTTCCGGCCTGATTCCTCAATGGTGATAGCGGCATGGGAAAAAAGAGATACGACCATCAGGGAAAAAGGCGATGCCGAATCCTGGTTAAAGAACAACCGCGGTGGTATATTCCTGGATTATGCCGCTTCATCACAAAATTCAGGAATACCAGCTTCGCAAAACTCGGGGTCTGCTGCTGTGGCTCCATACGGAGTAGGGGGGTCAATGGCTAGATTTACCATTGCCAAAGAACGATTATTTACTGTAGGAATCACAGACCTTACTGTGTTCAATATCACCAGTTCTTTTGATCCTGTTCAAACTGCACACAAGGAGATCGGTTGGAATATTGAAACGATCTATCCTTTCATGGATAACCTGTTCATTGGCTCGCAGGCAGGCATGTTCATCTTTAATATTCTAAATGCTGACAATCCTGTTCAGACAGGACAGTTCAGTCATGTTCAGAGTTGTGATCCTGTAATTGCAGATAATAAATACGCTTATGTTACCCTCAGGTCAGGTACCACTTGCCAGGGATTCAATAATCAACTTGAAGTATTGGAATTGAACAACGTGGTCAATCCATCTTTATTAAAAGTGTATTCCCTTCACAATCCTCATGGATTATCGAAGGATGGAAACACCCTGTTTATTTGTGATGGAACAGATGGTCTCAAAATATATAATGCAGCTGATGTGATGAACCTTAGCCTCATCAACCATATCAATGGCATAGAGACTTATGATGTGATCGCACATAATTCAATAGCCCTGGTAGTTGCCAGCGATGGATTGTACCAGTATGATTATTCCAACCTCTCAGACATCAAATTATTAAGCAAGATCAGCTTGTCAAAATAGTATATGAGAATCATTTTACCTGTTTGTATTTTATTCATGTGCATTCAGTTGTCTGCACAAAAAAATATTCAGTTCCAGTCCATTAACCAGGCAGGTTTTCTAAAGGGTCATAATAATGATGCATTGCAGTATCAATCAATCAATGGCATTCGTTACTGGGGTTATTCATTAGGTATTGGTGTGGGTGTTGATCAATATTATTATAGAACTGTCCCGGTTTTCGGGGAAGTAAGAAAAGACATTTTTAATAAAAGAGAAACGCCCTTTATTTATGCTGCACTGGGAAGCTCATTGCCATGGGTGAAAGATGGACCTGTTAACGCCTGGCAAAGGAGTGAATACAACAAAGGAATATTTTACGAAGCAGGCGTTGGGTATAAGATTCCGGTCAAGGGACGCCTGTTTTTAAATTTTAGCCTGGGATATTCTCAGAAATCATTGCATGAAACGCAGTACACTAAGATATACAGGGATTTTCCTCCCTATGATACGGAGAACTGGGGCAATACGATGTATTTCGATTACACATTCAGAAGAATCTCAGTCAAGGTGGGCTTAGGATTTTAGAAACCGTATATTCCTCTGGATGCCTTTATGTTTACTGCGGCTAAGTGGGGAAAATTTAAAAAGCTTTCTAAACATTTCTTCGCTTAGTTCTTCCCATTCTTTTGTGTTCAGATTCAGTATTTCCGGCAAAGGTTTGAAAGCCTCTTCATGGTGAGGCTGGCTAAAGCGGTTCCATGGGCAAACATCCTGGCAGATGTCACAACCAAACATCCAGTTGTCAAACCTGCCCTTCATTTCAGATGGGATGATCTCCTCTTTTAATTCAATAGTAAAGTAGGAAATGCACTTGCTGCCATTAATAACCTTACCCGGAAGTATGGCTTCCGTCGGGCATGCGTCAATACATTTTGTACAGCTGCCACAATAATCTTTGGCAAGAGGATCATCATAATCCAGTTCAAGATCTGTGATCAGTGTGGCAATGAAATAGAAGGAACCACTTTGTTTGTTGATAAGATTTCCATTTTTCCCGATCCATCCCAAACCGGTTTTACGGGCCCAGGCTCTTTCCAGCACCGGGGCTGAGTCAACAAAGCCCCGCCCATTGAATTGACCTATTTTATCCTGCAGTTCTGAGATCATTGACTTCAACCCTGCCCTTATCACTTCATGGTAATCCTTTCCATAGGCATATTTGGAAATTTTCAATTCCTGTTCGGGTATTTCAGCAGGATAATAATTTTTTAATAAGGTGATAACTGAACGTGCTCCTGGCACAAGGCGGGCAGGATCTATGCGCAGGTCGAAGTAATTCTCCATATACTGCATATTGCCATGCATACCCTTGTTGAGCCAGTTCTCCAGTCTTCGTGCATCATCATCCAAAGGAACAGCCCTGGCTATGCCACAGTAATCAAAGCCAAATTGAACAGCCATTTGCTTTACCAATCTTGTATGTTCTGCTGTTGATCCCACGATCTAAAGATGTTATTTGGACGGCGAAGTTGCATCATTGTCTTCTAAATGCAGCCTGTGAAAGAGCCTGTGCATGACTGGCGCCAATATCACACCTATATTGGTTATAAACACCACCCCACTGAACAATGCATACACTGAAGAAAAGACCTTACCTCCAAAGTTGGTAATATTTAAAACGGGTCCCATGCCGCTGAGCAGCATACAGGAATTGTGAACGGCATCTATAATACTGGAACCGGCAGTTAAATAAAAACCGATTATCCCGATTATAAGGCTGATGGCAAGTATAATAGAGGCAACCAGTATATTCTTAAGTACACGCCTGTAAAACAAGTGTATAGGTAGCATCTTTTGTGATCTGTGCTCGTACATTTTTTTGGCATTAAACTACAACTCCTTATTTATTAAGCAAACCTTATTTAATACATGAAAACACTTAGGAGGGTTAGGTATTGATGCAATAGCTTTCAAATTCAATTTATTTATAAGATATTGAGCGGAATTATTAAACTAACTTCTCATGAGACTGATCCCACTTGTGATCTTTTGTACCCTAACTATGCCTGCATTTTCACAGAAAGAAAGTGCATTTACAAAATTCGGAAAGATCTCACTTGCAAATTTTGAAAAAAAAGTATATGCCATAGACAGCGGCGCTAATGCAGTGGTGCTGAGTGATATCGGCTCCACTTCCCTGGAAGGAAACAGTAAAGGCTGGTTTTCTCTTGTTTCCAGGAAACATAAAGTAGTGCACATACTTAATAAAAATGGGTATGATGAAGCCAATGTAGAAGTTTTATTATACACAAATGGAAGTGAGGAAGAAAAATTAGATAGGGTCAAGGCAGTTACTTACAATCTTGAAAATGGAAAAGTTGTTGAAACAAGCCTGGAGAAGTCGGCTATTTTCAAAGAAAAGATCAATAAGAACCGGTTGGTCAAAAAGTTTACCATGCCTAATGTAAAGGAAGGTTGCATTATTGAATATGATTACCAGGTAACTTCTGATTTTATAGATAACCTGGATCCATGGCTATTCCAAAGCAGCACCAGTCCAACCTTATGGAGCGAGTTTACATTCACCGTTCCTGAATTCTTTACCTATAATTTCTTAAGCCGCGGATTTCATAGTATAGATATCAATGAAAGAAAAGACAGAACAGCTAGTTTCACGGTCAGACAGACGCAAACAGCTAGCAGTACAGAGTCCTATAATTTTACTGCAGGCGTCACCGATTACAGGTGGGTAATGAAAGATGTTCCTGAATTAAAAAGAGAATCTTTCACATCTTCTATCAGGAATCATATGTCAAGGATGGAGTTTCAACTGGCATCTAAACAATATCCACTCGAGCCTTATAACTATCGCACAAGTTGGACAGAATTGACAAAAGGTCTACTGAAAAGTGAAAGCTTTGGAAGTATTTTGAATAATAGTAACAACTGGTTGTCAGATGATATCAAACCTGTTTACGCCAGTGTTTCTTCGGGTGAAGAAAAAGCAAAAAAAATCTATAACTATGTTAGAGATAATTTTTCATGCACAGGTAGCGCAGGTTATATCTGGATGGACCAATCGCTTAAGAATGTACTTAAAACCAAAAAGGGTACTGTTTCCGAGATCAATCTTTTACTTACGACCATGTTGCGTTATTCAGGGCTTGATGCGACGCCAGTCATTTTAAGTACTACCAAACATGGCTATGCTATGGAATACTCACCCATGACCAGCAGCTTTGATTATGTGATTGTACAGATGCAGGATAATGGAAAGACCTATTACCTGGATGCCAGTGATAATCAATTGGGATTTAATAAACTCCCGCTGGAATGTTATAACGGGCATGCCCGCCTGGTTAATGAAAACGCGGATCCGTTGGTATTTTCTCCTGACTCTCTCACAGAATCAAAAACTACCCTGCTGATCATCAATAATGATGAAAATGGTAAATGGAAAGGCAGGATGTCGCAAACCCCAGGATATTATGGCTCTTATGATATCAGGGAAAAAGTAAAAGACAAAGGCAAGGAAGAATTTTTTAAAGATGTTGAAAAAGCTTTTGGGCTTGATATAAAAATAGTATCGCCTTCTATTGATTCGCTTAAGAATTACGAAGCTCCTGTTTCATTACATTATGATGTTGAATTCATGAATAATGGGGAGAGCACGATATATGTGAATCCTATGTTTGGTGAAGGATACAAAAAAAATCTTTTTACTGCTGCAGAAAGGTATTATCCCGTAGAAATGCCGTACGTCATGGATGAAACATATGTACTGAGTATGGAAGTACCAAAAGGATACGAGGTTGATGAATTACCTAAACAAATGATCGCTAAAGTAGATGAAGAGGGGTCGGGCTTGTTTGAATACCGCATATCTCATTCAATGGGAAGGATCTCATTCCGTTGCCGTATAAAGTTCAATCGTTCTTTATACATGCCGGAGGAATATGCTAATCTCCGTGAATTCTTTAATATGGTGGTTAGTAAACAGAATGAACAAATTGTATTGAAAAAGAAAATCTAGTATGCGCATTATTATATTAATAAGCTTTTTGCTCTGCGTATCAGGGTTGAAAGCTGCTGATCCAAAATACCCTGTTAGCGCCATTCCTGAAAACCTGAAAAAAGACGCTGATGTGGTGAAACGCATGGAAGAAATTAGTTTCCAGATCATCAGTACCGGGGAAACCATATTGCATAAGAAATATGCATTGACTATTTTAAACGAAAATGGTGATGAGTATGCAGGTATCTCTGAATATTATGATAAGCTTACTTCCATCACCTCCATGGAAGGTACTTTGTATGACGCTGCAGGTAAAGTATTGAAAAAAACAAAAAACAAAGATATCTCGGATCTAAGTGCTGTAAATGATATTAATCTTATGGATGACAACCGTGTGAAGTCACATCATTTTTATTTCCGGGAGTATCCATATACTGTTGAATATGAAGTAGAGCAAAAGTTCAACAATACATTGTTCTTTCCAGATTGGAATCCCCAGGAAGATGAAAAATATGCGGTAGAACAAAGTAGTTATACTGTGATCTGCCCTGCGGAATATGTAATACGATTCAGGGCATTTAATTATAAGGGTGAGCCGGAAATTACTATGGAAAAAGGCAAAAAGAAGATGCATTGGAGTATAACTTCTGTTCCTGCCATTAAGTTGCCTTTTGCTACACCTTCCTGGAGAGAAATAACAACAATGGTAACCCTTGCACCATCTGATTTTGAGATCCAGGGATTTAAGGGAAATATGAATTCCTGGAAAGATTTGGGAAAGTTCCAGAACAGTTTAAATGCAGGAAGGGATGTGTTACCATCCAATATTCTGGAAACCGTTAATCATCTTACGGCTGGAATAACTGATACAAGGGAAAAGGTCAGGATACTGTATAATTTTCTCCAGAAGAATACAAGGTATATAGGTATTCAATTAGGCATTGGCGGCTGGCAGCCATTCCCTGCCAATGAGGTAGCCACAAAGGGATATGGGGACTGTAAGGCATTGACCAATTATATGTATAGCCTTTTAAAGGCTGCTGGTATTAAGTCCAACTATACTTTGGTATATGCAGGAGCAAATAAAGATGTTCTAATCGAGGATTTCCCAAGCAGATGTTTTAATCATGCGATACTTTGCGTACCCCTTACAAAAGATAGTATGTGGCTGGAATGCACCAGCCAAAGCCTGCCTGCAGGTTATATGTCTGACTTCACTGGAAACAGAAAAGCATTAATGATCACTGAGGAGGGAGGAGTAGTCGTAAAAACACCACAATATGGAATCAAGGAAAATACCCAGCAGAGAGCCATAAAAGCTAAGCTTGATGAAGCTGGCAACCTTAGCATGAGCGTAAGTGCAAGTTATGGTGGTACTGAACAGGACGATGTGAGTTCCCTGATCAATGGGTTGTCAAAGGAAAAGGTTCAAAAAGTGTTACAAAGAGAATTGGAGCTTTCCACCTATGATATCAACAGTTTTAAATACGAAGAGACTAAGGATGTGTTACCAAAAGTGGATGAGCACCTGGAAATATCTGTAAGTAAGTATGCAACGATAAGTGGTAAGCGCCTGTTTATCATGCCCAATATTTTAAACAGGGGTGGATATGTTTTAAACGATCAGAAAGACAGGGCTTTTGATTATGTATTTAATGATGCTTTTCATCATGAAGATACTTATGAAATAGAAATTCCTGAAGGCTATCAATTAGAGTCTGTGCCTTCGGATGTTCATTTACAATCCAAATTTGGAACCTATACCAGCACTGCCAAACTGGTTGGAAACAAGATCATTTATAATCGTGTTAAAGAACATTTTGCAGGTAGGTATCCTGCAAAGGAAGGTATTGCCCTGGCTCAATTCTATGAATCTGTTTACAGGTCAGACAGGAGCAGGATGGTATTAGTGAAAAAGTCTGCGCCATAGGATCATACTACAATAAAAAGAGCTGCCCATTCTTTCAATGGGCAGCTCTTTTTATTTGTATCAATAGAATTACTCCCGGGTATTGCAGTTGGCATTCCTGGTTTCATCTACAGCAAGTTTCATTTGCTGGAAAAGATCTGGTTTTTGTTCCTCGCGCAATGGTTTGGTAAAAACCATGAGTGCATATCCACGGCACCAATCGACAACCGGCCAGTTAGCTATTATTCCCGGGCAGGTAAGTGCTGACGCTACATTTGATGATTCTGCTTTTTGACCTTCAGTTTCCAGGACCCAGCTACCAAGAGAATAATTTAAACCATTAGCCGCCCTGGGCGTCAATTTGATATTTTGAGAAGAGGTTTGGATGGATCTCATTTCTTTTACGGCTGCTTCTGTAAGTATTTGTTTGCCGTTAAAAGTTCCATTATGCAATAACATAGCAAGGAACTTAATGTAATCATTGGGAGTTGACCTGGCACCAGAAGCCGGGTCTATGGCTGAACCATCTAGCGTACTGAAGGATGTTTTGGACATGCCAAGAGGATTCAACAACTTTTGCTTGATCAATTGGTCAAAGGTTTTCTTCATGACTACTTCCGCAACACGACCAGCAATCTCTGGCCCCATGTTACTATACCTGAATTCAGTCCCGGGATTTGTTTGGATCTCTTTTTTGGCAAATGATTCCACTTCTTCCTGCAGGGAAGCAAACTTCTTTTTCTGAAAAATGCCCAACATGCCCGGGTCTGACTGGATGCCTGTAAAATGAGAAAGGCAATGTCGAAGGGTGATATAACTTTTGCCATATTTCTCAAAAATGGGCAGGTAGCTACTTACTTTATCGTCAAGGGATAGACGGCCTTCATCCACCAGTTTTAAAACCAGGGCGGCTGTTAACCATTGACTGGTTCCGGCCAGTGGCAGTTCTGACTTTGTTGTTAGCTCTCCCATTTCCTTTTTAAATGCAATCGTATCAGTCCAGATAAGCGTAACTACATCATTACCCAATGATTTCTGATTTTGGGTAAGAACTGTATTAAGCTGCTGGTATTTCTCAATTCCCCATTCTTTATCATTCTTTTTATTTTTCTGGGCAAAACAAGGCTGCAGAAATAACAGGAGAAGAGTGAGGAACCTGAATTTCAGGCAGTTAATTCGTAATTTGTATGACATTCTTTCGGTGAATTTATGGTTGGATTGTTCTTTGTGGCTTTAGTTGATCTGCAAGCAGAATGGGATACAGATCCCAACTTCTGTAGACAATATAGAACGAAAAATTACTAATCAAATTATAATATTCAGATATGAACTTATCGAATTTTACCATTAAGGCCGCTGAAGTGATACAACAATCGCAGCAGCTGGCTTTTAATTATAGCAACTCGAATATAGAAACGGAACATTTTCTTAAAGCGTTGCTTGAGCAGCAGGATTCACCAGTGGAATACCTGCTAAAAAAGAATGCGGTGAATACGCAGCAGCTGGAAACACGACTGGATGGATTAATTGATAAACTGCCTAAAGTAAGCGGGGAGCCGGCCCAGTCTATATCCAGGGAAGCCAATAATGTAATACTCAGAGCAGGTGCCTTATTGAAACAATTCGGAGATGAATTTATTACACCCGAGCACCTTTTATTAGCCATACTCCAGGGTAATGATAATACGGCCAAATTATTAAAGGATTTTGGTCTTTCAGAAAAAGGCCTTACCGCTGCGATTACAGAGTTACGCAAAGGATCTACTGTCACCTCTCAAACACAGGAAACACAATTCAACGCATTAAACAAGTATGCTAAGAATTTAAATGAATTAGCCCGCCAGGGCAAATTGGACCCCGTGATCGGCAGGGATGAAGAGATCAGGCGAACACTACATATACTTTCAAGACGTAGTAAGAATAACCCTATCCTGGTGGGTGAGCCTGGAGTTGGTAAAACAGCTATAGCAGAAGGACTGGCAATGCGTATTGTTAACGGAGATGTACCGGAGAACCTCAAGTCTAAAATTATTTATGCCCTTGATATGGGGCAGTTGATCGCCGGTGCCAAGTATAAGGGTGAATTTGAAGAGCGTTTGAAGGGCGTAGTAAAGGAAGTATCAACAAGTGAAGGAGAGATCATCCTGTTTATTGACGAGATACATACGTTGGTTGGTGCTGGTGGTGGTGAGGGTGCCATGGACGCCGCTAATATTTTAAAGCCAGCCCTGGCAAGGGGTGAATTGAGAGCTATAGGGGCTACCACACTGAATGAATACCAGAAGTTCTTCGAAAAGGATAAGGCATTGGAAAGGCGTTTTCAAAAAGTGATGATCGACGAGCCTTCTGTTGAGGATGCCATTTCTATCTTAAGGGGCTTGAAGGATCGATATGAAACACACCACCATGTGCGCATAAAGGACGAAGCCATTATTGCAGCTGTAGAACTTTCTGTGCGGTACATTACAGACCGTTTTCTTCCGGATAAAGCTATTGACCTGATAGATGAAAGTGCAGCCAAGCTGCGACTCGAAATGAATTCAATGCCGGAAGAGCTGGACAAGCTTGAAAGGCAGATCCGCCAGCTGGAAATTGAGCGGGAGGCTATAAAGCGGGAGAACGATGATGAAAAACTGAAGGACCTGAATACTACACTGGCCAACCTGGCGGTAGAAAGGGATACTTTAAAAGCCAAGTGGCAGGAGGAAAAGGACCTGGTAGAAAAGATTCAGAATGCCAAGGCAGAAATTGAGCGGCTGAAACAACAGGCAGAACAGGCTGAAAGGGAAGGAGATTATGGTAAGGTTGCCGAGATCAGGTATGGAAGAGTGAAAGAGCAGGAGGAAAAGATAACAGAGTTGCAGGCTGGATTGAATGAAATGAGTGCCAATAGCCGCAGGCTGATGAAAGAAGAAGTGGATGCTGAAGATATTGCTGAAAGCGTCGCTAAATCTACAGGCATCCCTGTAAGTAAAATGCTGCAAAGCGAAAGAGAAAAGTTGTTGAACCTGGAAGATGAATTGCATAAAAGAGTAGTGGGACAGGATGAAGCAATAACTGCAGTTGCAGATGCCATCCGGAGAAGCCGTGCAGGTTTACAGGATCCCAAAAGACCTATAGGTTCATTCATATTCCTTGGAACAACAGGTGTAGGTAAAACTGAACTGGCCAAGGCCCTGGCAGATTACCTCTTTGATGATGAGCACATGATGACGCGTATCGATATGAGTGAATACCAGGAAAAGCATACGGTTAGCCGCCTGGTTGGTGCACCTCCGGGATATGTAGGCTATGATGAAGGAGGCCAGTTAAGCGAAGCTGTTCGTCGTAAGCCTTACCAGGTGGTATTACTTGATGAAATTGAAAAAGCGCACCCTGACGTCTGGAACGTATTACTGCAGGTATTGGATGATGGCCGTCTTACTGATAACAAGGGGCGTGTGGTGAATTTTAAAAATACCATCATCATCATGACCTCAAATATGGGTAGCGATATCATACAGGAAAACTTCGCCGATGTTACAGAAAAGAATCAGGAACAGATAGTGGAACGTACAAAAGTGGAAGTGATGGCCAGGCTAAGGGAAACGATAAGGCCTGAATTTTTAAACAGGGTTGATGAGATCATTCTCTTCCAGCCATTGATGAAAAGTGAGATCAGGGGAATTATCAGGATCCAGTTGGATGGACTAAGGAAACTTGTAGGCCAAAATGGTATCCAGTTGAAATTCTCTGATTACCTGTTGGATTACCTGGCAGAAAATGGATTTGATCCACAATTCGGTGCCAGGCCTTTAAAGCGCCTGATTCAAAAGGAAATCGTTAACCAGTTAAGTAAAAAGATACTTGCAGGAGATATAGATAAAACTCACCCGGTGTTGGTCGATGTCTTTGATAGGGTTGTGGTATTCAGAAATGATGTTGAACAGCCCCACACAGTATAAGTAGCAATAAATTCAAAAGCCCGGTAAAATCCGGGCTTTTTTAATAAGGTGTAAGACTGAACTACATCGATTCGTAGGAAAATACTTTTTCTGTTGTGTCAATCTCGGTGGCTTCAAATTCTTCAGAAGCTAAAACAATGTCTGCATCTGAAAACCGGCCGGTCAGGGTGAAATTATTGGTGTTCATAAGGTATCCTACAGCAACCATCTTAGAAAACTTAGCCATATTGATAAGGCAGTTAAATTTAAGGGTTCGCTTTTCCATGGTGGTTTAGATTTTAGATCAAAGTAAATCTAATAAAAACTGTGTGGAAAGTACACATTCCCCATGGGAAACTATTTATTCACATCCCTGTTTTCAGAGGATAGATATTGAAATTGAACCCTTCTTTATAATTTATCCACATCAGTTCTATAGCAGTTAATACCGGTATTGGGTGTAAAGTGCAGGCATATGATTAGTGCCTATATGTATAAAACACGGTAAGATTTGCGTGATAATACTGTTGTTATTTCTTAAATGTATAACCACCTTTGCCCTTAGATAATTGCACACAGCAGCCAGTTTCTCATGTGTTATAGTAAAGCCATTTCGCCAGAAATGGCTTTTTCTTGTAGGCATTATTATTACCGCATAGATTTTTGCGCTTTATCTTTTGGTATAAGGTAAGTGGATATCGTGCCTTTTGGAGTGGAACTGCGGTTTTTTCCTTATAACATAAGGTGGTTTGTAGTTTAAACTGGCAACTAAGAGCGGTTTATTGACTGGTAGGCCTGCCAGTTTTTTTTATGTATTCAGGACCATACCTGAGGTATGGCATAATTTTTTATCCTGATAGCCTATAATTTATAGAATATGCAAAATTGGTTAAGGGCTTTAATAGCAGGATATGGAGCAAAAAAAATGGGTGGGGGATGTTTAGGTACTATAGTCGTTTTTATCCTGATCTACTGGTTGTTGGGGCATTGCTGATCTATTACAGGATCAGTTTCGGTTTGCTCTGATTATATAATCCTGACTTAACTATTCAATGATTCCTTACGGAAGAATATATCTTCTATTACTTATTGTGTTTGAGCTGGCTGCTTGTAATAGTAATCCTTCAGTGGGTTCTGCAAAATCTGACACCCTGCCGCCTGATAAAATAAATCATCTTGATGCTTCCCAGGCCGAAAAGCAATCTCTGAACTGCTACCGTTTTGTGCTAAAGCGTGATACCATTCTTCTCCAGCTTCGCCAAACCGGGGATTCAATCAGTGGATTCATGGCATTTGATAATTACCAGAAAGATTCCAGCCATGGTGAGATCAAAGGATATAGTAATAAAGACACAATGTATGTGCTCTACAATTTCTTATCAGAGGGTATGAGATCCGTTATGGAAATAGCTTTATTAAAATCAGGGAGCAGTTTGATAAGAGGCATAGGTACGATGGTCAATAGAAATGATACCGTTTTTTATAAAGACCACAACTCCATACATTACCAGGATGGTCAGAAACTTGATCTAATACCTTGTGAGCGTTTAAAAGGTTTAAAAAAGTAAACGCTATCAAAAAAATCTTCTGAATACCAGCAGAATACAAATAATAGAATTGTTTAGTGGCATCATATTAGCGGTTAGTTGAAAAAAAGCTATGAAAGAAGATAGAAAACCCCGTTCAACTGAGGATGTAGACAGAAGTTTGAGTACCCCTTCAGAAGCCAACCGCGAAAAGCATATCAATTACCTGGATGATGAAGTTTCAACTAACAGAAATTCCTGGGATATGAATGACAGGCAAAAACAATGGCAGGAAGGTATTGAAGAGGGAAGAAAAAATGACCAGGTATCTGATGATATTTATTGAATCAATAATGCCTAATCAATAGGCGGTATACATTGTTTTCTTTTTTTGATAAAATATTCTACTAAGCTATAATACTATTTTAGCTTGAGCATTACCGTGGTATTTATACTATTGTAATATTTAAATAAATGCCCGATTTTGTACTTTATTTCCTTAACAGGTAAATATTTACGTTTTGAAATCAAACCCCTGTTTCTACAGGGGTTTATTATTTAAGTTACCTCAGCTTTACTTTCTAATCACTACACCGGGTTCACCCAGTTCGCAATATGGCAGCGCATTTGCTGCATTTATAGAAATAGCTTCATATGAAACCCATTCTTCATTGTATAGCCATTCTCTTCTTGATTATAAATAGTTCAATGGCTCAGCAGAAAACTGCCACTCTTCCCCAAAATAACGCTTCAATGTCTTCAAAAAGATCTAAACCATTGAATTTGGAAAATACACGGGAAAGTAAAAGGTATACCTTATCTAATGCATCTTCTCATAATGCCTATGCTGAACCCACCTCTTCACAGGGAATATCAGACCCTGTTATTAACCTGCTCAACGCAAAAGCAAGTGGATCTCCCTATACTATAGACAAATCATCACTGATCGGCGTGCCGTCGGGCACCTATGGATTTGCCAATGGAAAGATCAGCCTTTACCAGGTAGGTGCCACCTCTACCGGAACCAGCACAGGCAGTGGATCAGTAGGAACCGGCAGCAGTCCTGGTGGGATAGGTTCAATCAGTCCATTTATGGGTGTAAACGGTAAAAGCCCTTTTACAGGTACAGGACCATATGGTACCAGGTTGCCACAAAGAAACCTGGGAGATTCAACGAGGAAGCATTAATAGGTTAATTGCTGACTAAGGTTTTTAAGGGATATATCTAACTCTTAAATGGTCAGGTAAATATTGCAACTGCTGATAAATGGCATAATTCTTTCAAACTTTTATTCTTTAAATAGGGCAATATGAGCGACAAAGAAAATATTTCACCAAAACCTGGCCTGGGCGGTATTGGCCGGACCAATTTTATCAAAGAAAATGAAGCCAATATAGAAAAAGTAAGCAGGGACCTTAGTGATATGGATCGCCAGGAAGGAGATTTGGATCCGGGCATTAAGGGTGGGAATTTCGACCAGGGATCCATTAACGAAGAACAAAGGGATAAAAACGATTGACGCAATAATTAATTCTTATGAATAAAGATCAACAACGCTTTAATGAGCAGGACGCGCCTTTAAAAAATACTGATCATGCTTTTGTGAAAGTAAAGGAAGATGGTTCTCCTGATAAGAGAGTAGATAGCAGCAACCAGGACAAAATGAACGAAGAGTCACGGAAAACTACCGCTGAAGAAAGCTCTGTGGAAAAGGGCAGGAGTTAGGATTATTTAAAATATAGGTTAACCCGTTGATAGCTGTAACCTTTAAAAAGGTGTAATAGTCTTATGCCTTATGTTACAGCCAAAATTCTTTTTACAGGTAGTCATATGCTGCCTTTGCCTGAGTTCAAATGCCTGGTGCCAATCCTTTGCAGAACAGCAAAAACTCCAGGTAACCGTTGACCAATTCTTCAAAATTTATAATTCCGGTGACAGTTCTCAATATTACCGGTTGCTGCAACCAGTAGTAAAAGACACTGCTGAATTAAACCACTTAATGGACAGGTATAAATTTACTTACGCTGTTATTGGAAAAGTGAGTGTGAAGAAAGTAAATTTTATATCCCCGGTACAGGCCGATGTGTGGAGTAAGGATGAACAATTCGATTCCTGGTGGAAGTTTTCAATCATTACAGATTCCAACCAACAATTCAAACAACGATTGGTAAAGCCTGATCGCTTTCCAGGTGAATTTGTGCAGACCGGAAAACAGGACTATTCACATCTTGGTGACCAGGTGGACCGGTATATAAATCAGAAATTAGGCAGCCAGTTCTCGGGCAATGTATTTATAAACCACAAAGGCAAAGTATTATTTTCCAGGTCTTATGGTAATAATGCTAAAGGAGCTCCCAATACTATAGACCAGGAATTTGGCCTTGCTTCTATGGGTAAGATATTTACAGCTGTCAGCATGCTGCAGCTCATGGAAAAAGGCAAAATAAATCTTTCTGATTCTGTTGGTAAATTCCTGCCTGAACTGCATAATAAAGCTGTAACAGCAATTACTATAGAGCAATTATTGACACACACTTCCGGTATGGGTGATTTTTTTGAGAATGCTACCTATAACAGGATCAAGGATAGTGTAAAAAACCAAATAGGCTTATTACCCGTCATAGAGGAAGAAAAGCTTGCTTTTGAACCTGGTAAAGGCTGGCAATATAGTAATACTGGGTTTGTTCTGCTAGGTATCATCATCGAAAAGTTTACCGGTGCGTCGTTTGAAAACTATATAAGGGAAAATATCTTTTTAAAGGCAGGTATGACGCATTCAGTTCCTGGTGGCGGTGGAGGAGGAGGAACATCAACTATCAATGACCTGTATAGTTTTGCCAGGTCCTTATTGAACTATAAACTTTTAAACCCTGCTACAACGACTAAGTTATTAAACTATACAACTCCCTTAAATGAACAATATGGTTGGGGAACCGAACATTACAGGTTGGGTAAGGAACATGTGATTGGTCACAGTGGTGGATATATTAATGAATGCACGGAGTTAAATATTTATCCAAAGAGCCAAAGCATAGTGATTATACTTTCAAACAGTAATCCACCTTTTGGACATTTTGTATCTGATAAGCTCAAGGAGCTGATCACAAGGAAATGATTTGCATAAAAAAACAACTGGCCATTCAACCAGTTGTTTTTTATTTCTTTTCAACACTGCTATTGCTGACTCTTTTCATCATGGTTCACACCCGGTAATAACTTTTCTTCAATAACCTGTTGCAACACATTCTTGGGTAGTGCGCCTTTCTGCATCATGGGTGCGCCGGTTGTTGGAATAAATAGCAGGGTTGGAATACTTTGAATCCCGAAAAGACCGGAGAGCTCGGTTTCTTTATCCGTATCTATTTTATAAATGACCAGTTTTCCTTCATATTCTTTAGATAATTCTTCCAGGGCGGGTGCAATCGCTTTGCAAGGCCCGCACCAGTCAGCATAAAAGTCCACTATGACAGGTAAGGTGCCTGCATATTCCCATTCTTCACCATTGTCATAATTGAAAACTTTTTCTTTGAAATCACTGGCATTCATTTGTTGTGTAGGCATAATTTATTCTTTGTGCTACTAATATGCTCTCCAAAGGCGTGCCATCTTGCCTTTTGTTACAAATAGTTATAAATCTGCCAGTTAAACAGGATTATATCTTCAATGGGGCAGTTGGAAATTAAAATATACAGGCGCGGGTATGGATAAATACCCTTGCTTACGTTTACGTATATAGGGAAATTACTTGTTATAAGTAAAGGTATTTACCCATTGACAATGCCTTGGGCATTGCCTAATTTGCAGGCGTAACGCCGTATCCTAAAAATGAAAACCCATGCCACGACAAACTTTTCTTTCCAGGGAATCTTTTGTAGATGCTACTGAAAAACAAACAAGGGAAACCATCTCTTCCATACCAGCTTATGTTTCCCACATAGTCCTGGTTTCAGAAAACCCAATCATTGAATCATACAGGTTTTCATATGAAAAGGCTGATAAGAAGCTGCAATACATAATTGATGTAAGGGTACTTCCTTTAAACGACCAGTATACAAGGATCAGTCTCCATGCTTCTCATACAAATGGTCATGCATTTTACGAAGATCCTGATATGGGATTTGCTTTGCATGATTTTGAATCTGCCATTCATGCAGCTTTAAAAGGCGACCTGGCTTATTATAAACCCGTTGGTCAGCAGGTAAAGGACCAGCCATCTACACTGATGAAATGGGCTTCCTTTTTATTCCCTTCATTAAATCCAGGGCTCAGGAAAAAGCTATCCTGAGAAAAAAGCCTTTTCAGTTTTTTAATATTGAAGTGTATAGGTTTAAATTTTCGGTATCGAAGCAAACAAAGACCAGCTTCTCTATCGTTGACTGTTTAGCCAAATAAGCCTTTACTGTTTCAATAGCTATCTGGGCTGCCTGTTCTTTTGGAAAGCCATATACCCCGGTACTGATGTTAGGAAAAGCTATGGATCGTATGTCGTGTTCAACTGCCAGTCTAAGTGAGTTTTTATAGCAAGAAGCCAGTTTCTCTTTTTCTTCATTATTCCCACCCCTCCATACCGGGCCAACCGTGTGAATAACATAACGGCATTTCAGATTACCACCGGAGGTTATTACAGCCTCACCTGTTTTACATCCACCTTGCCTCGCTACTATTTGCCTGCACTCCTCTAGTAACACCGGGCCAGAGGCGCGATGAATGGCCCCATCCACTCCACCGCCACCCATAAGAGAGCTATTGGCAGCATTCACTATCGCATCCACTGTAATCTTTGTAATATCCCCTTGAATAACTTCAATCAGTGCCATATCCCAAGTTACATATTCTATTATCTCAGTGAATGACAACCGTAAAAATTAATTACATGCAGGTTGCACTCATTGTTAAATAACTTTAAGGAATGAAAGATATAACAGCCCTGGTCATTGGCGCTACCGGATTGGTGGGCAATGAACTGGTGCACCAACTTTTGGCAGATAACAGGTTTGGAACCGTACTGGTTTTTGTGCGCAGGTCCACAGGTATTCAGCACTCGAAATTAAAAGAGCACCTGGTACATTTTGACCATCCCGGGGAATGGAAGCACCTGGTGAAGGGAGATGTATTATTTTCCGCTCTGGGTACTACCATAAAGAAGGCCGGAAGTAAAGAAGCGCAATATAAAATCGATCATAACTATCAATATGAATTTGCACGGGCAGCTGCGGAAAACAATGTTCCGGTGTACGTATTGGTATCATCTGCTATGGCCTCTGAAAGATCAAGAATATTTTACACCAGGATGAAAGGGGAACTGGAAAGAGATATCAAAAGGTTGCCATTTCAAGCTATCCATATTCTGCAACCCGGTATGCTGGAGGGTGACCGGAAGGAAAAACGACCAGGAGAAGTAATAGGACTGTTTGTTTTGAAGTTCGTCAATAAGCTGGGAATAGCTTTACAACAAAAACCTGTGCCTGCAAGGGTTGTGGCGCAGGCAATGATCAACGTGTCTTTTCATACAGGTAATAAAGTGAATGTTTATGCGCTTACAGAAGTGTTCAAAGCCGCGGAACTATGAGCCTGTATTTTTAATGCGTGTATACCATGCCAAATGTTTCAGCAGCCAGCACTTCCTTCCATTGTTCTATTAATCTTTTAAAGGCTTTACCTGCAGGAGTAATGTTTCTTTCCAGGTCATACAACCCCACTTCGTGAATGCGGCCATTGTCTTCCCGTAGGGCAGTATCCCAATCTACCTGGTGGGTGAGACTATACCAGGTAAATCCTACTATGGGCACACCATCCTGCTTTAACCTGTGAAGGTTGGCCCATTGACGGTATAGCCAATTTACTGAATCCGGCATTTTCATATTGGTCTCAGTATGCATAATAGGCAGTCGGTAGCGGTTGTAATATTGATGGGTGATCACATAATAGCCAAACACCTCACCTGAAGCCTGTGTAGTACCATTTGGCAATACCAGGTGCTCATTCGTAGCATAGTAATCGTTTCCCATGATACACCTGGCTTTTACCTGGTTTTGTTCAAACCAGTAATACTCACCAGAGGTCATTCCATTTTGCAGCAGGTATTCATACATCTGTACGGAAATGGGATACCCGTATGTAAGATCCAGGGCCAGGAATCGTTTGCGGTTCAGGAAATTGGCTTGTTTCTGCACTTCGGGCCTCATTGGATGAAAATACTCAGATGATTCGCTTTGAATGAAGATGGCATCTGGCCTTACTTTCAGGATGGCATGCATGGCCATTACATTGGCCTTGCACAAATGCTTTAAAGCGGTAACAAAGGCCCTGTCAGAATTAAGCCGCTCGTTCCACCATCCATATTGCGCAGAGAACAAAGCGGTAATAAATATTTCGTTGATAGGCGTATATAATTGCAGGTCTGGAAATCGTTCCGCAAAAGCGCCTGCATATTCTGCAAATAGTTCCGGGAACTCCGGATTTTGAAAGTTACTCATCCAGTCCGGCACACCAAAATGTAAAAGATCGACTATTGGTGTAATATCCAGTTCCTTTAAGCGATTAAATGTTGTATCAGTGAAGTCCCAATCATAGGTTCCCGGGCCTGTATGCGTTTTATAATAAGGCGGGCCATAGCGTAGAAATTCTATTCCCTGCTCTTTGGTTAATTCAAAATCTTTTTCCCAGTTTTTGTAGTGGCAGCACTTCTCCATTTCATCCACTCTTTTGATGCTGCCATCAGGTAAAAGTATCGTGGGATAGCTGTTCTCAATTCCGGTTGCAAACATGAATTTACTTCCAAGGTTCATCTTGTTCATCACTATACCTTTTACCACCTTTCCTCCAAAGTGATGCCATGAATGTTTCCGGCAAGTTAAAAACCCATATGTCTATTGATCCACTGACAAATGCTTAACCACCAGGAATACAAGGTCGGCAAGCTTCACTGGTTTGGTCAGTACATCTTCTATCATGCATTCTCCCACCATTGCACGGGAAGTAGAATGTGGATCTACCAGCAATATCACCTGTGCCCGCTGTTCCTGGATGATGTTTTTACAAACATCATATTCATTAAATCCTTTCATGTCGGGGTTAACCAATATGACATGGGGCTGCAGGCGGATAGCGCTGGGAATAAGATCGGATGCATTATCAATGGTATCTACATCAAAGCCTTCCAGTGAAAGCCCTTTCTCCATCTCATTTAAAAATCCATAATCATTATCGCAGATAAGGATTGTTCTTCTGTTATCCATAATTAATTTTTTAAAGGGTAAACCCAGGTGGAGGAGTATTGCTAAATTAGACCATCATTTACAAGGGTGAACAGATGGGATTGTTAGTTAACCAGGGCACAAATACATGATTTCTTTTACAACAACCATACAAAAATTTGGCCGGCAGGGAGAGAAAACCGGCTGGACCTATATAGAGATTTCCGGTGAATTGTCTGAGCAATTAAATCCAGGTGTGAAAAGATCTTTTAGGGTAAAAGGGAAACTGGATAAATATCCTATAAAAGCAGTGGCTTTATTGCCAATGGGAGATGGGTCGTTCATCATGGCCCTGAATGCGGAAATGAGAAAGGGAATCAAAAAACAGAAGGGGGATAAACTGCTTGTTAAACTGGAATTAGATACTGAAGAATTAAAACCATCCTCTGACCTTCTGCAGGTACTTGCAGATGAACCTGAAGCTTTGAAAAAATTCAATGGGCTTACAAAGGGTCACCAGAATTATTTCAGTAAGTGGATCGAATCTGCAAAAACAAATGAAACAAAGGCTAAACGGATAGTCTATACCATCCGATTCCTGGCTGCGGGTAATACATTTTCGGAAATGCTCCGTACCTTAAAAAAAGAAAAAGAACAGGGACCTGTTAACTGGTAAGCATTACACAGGGGGCAAACTTTAGCCATCTTCACCATCTGTTATCTCGGTGCCCACTTCATCTTCCATATCTGCACTTTCAGTTCCGGGGATCTCAGTTCGCTCACGAATATTTTCATTAGCCCTGGGGTTTGGATTTTGTGCTACTTTTTCTTCGGGGGGCTGTTGGGGTTTTTGAACAGGGTTATCCTGTTTTTGATCGCCAGGTTGCATAAAATTGTTTTGTGTAAAGGGGTAAAATGTTATGCCATCAACGAAATTTGCTTTTTAAATCAACCATATGAGATCTGTTCACCTGTTGGTGCAAGGCAAGGTGCAGGGTGTATTTTTCCGCGCAACAGCCAGGGACGTCGCTGAATCACTTCATTTGAAGGGTTGGGTGAAAAACACACCTGCAGGCGAGGTGGAGCTAATAGCATCTGGCGATGAGGAAAAAGTGCAGGCATTTATTGATTGGTGCAAAAAAGGTCCGCCCCGGGCAATCGTCACAAAGGTTCAGGTGACTGAAACAAGTGATTACTCCTTTGATTCCTTCCAGGTACTCCGTTATTAATACTTTTTACATCTGTAAAGCGTTGAAAATGGCTGCTCACTTCGCTTACCCACTCTATTGCTCAATATGTTGAAGAGTATAGCAAAAATTACCCAAAGCGGTCATTGTCCCGCTTTAGTTTGGTTCGGCATTATTTTGTTGTCATAGTTCAAATCCAACACCATTGTTAACCTTTTAAAAAATAATGTGTTATGGCAGAAACAGAAAACCAGGGTAGGGAAGAGCAGATGGATCGCGGATTTGGAAGTATGAACGATCAGCAACAGCAGGAAATTTCAAGACTGAATGGAGAATCATCCGGAAATGGAAGAAGTGATGCTGAGGGCGAACGGGGAAGAAGAAATTCCAACCGGGGATTTGCAGCTATGGACCCGGAAAAGCAAAAAGAGATTGCCAGTGAGGGTGGAAGGGCTGCCCACCGCCAGGGTGTGGCACATGAGTGGAGTAGCGATGAAGCAAGAGAAGCCGGCCGTAAGGGCGGACAGATCGTTAGCCGTAATCGCGAGCACATGAGTGAGATCGGAAGGAGAGGTGGTCAAAGTTCCGGCAACAGGCGCGGACAAAAGAATGAAGGTAGTGCCGAATAAATCGTGCTACTAAGGTAATCTTACAAGAACGCCTGGGTCATTGATCCAGGCGTTTCTATTGAAGTTATAGCCGTTTTATACAGCCACTTATTTACAGATCAAATATGATCCCTAACTTGTGATTTTATCTCGAAAGCTTAATCATCCCGGCTTTCTTCATTATCATCAAACTTTTTATCAGCCTTTTTATCAGGCATTGTATCTCTGAAACTATCACCTGCCGTTTGGGTCAGGTGCTGGTTGGCTTCATCAGTACTGCTGCTGCTAATGGTACTGGCCCCGGGTTCAGCTGCTGATTCATCCCTCAGATCAGGGTCATTTTTCCTGCCTTCTTCTGAAGGCCGGTTGCGTTCAACTTTTTCCTTGTCTTCCATATGCGCGTTTTTCTATCAGTTTAAAAACATATGCCATAGAAAGTTTTGCAAAATCGACGAAACTCTTACGGAGCAATGATATTTTTCATTTTCTTTGACAAAACGAATTAATTGTTCAATATCATGGGTATGAAAAACTTCCTGGTTCCTGCTATAGCATTGTTTTCATTGGGTTGCGGTAGTTCGGCAGCACCTGAAGTAAAAGCTAAGCAAACCGATTCTACTGCTACTGAAACTAAAGTCAATACCGGTTCTAATGGATATCCTGCCCTGGATACCGCACGGTACAATTACCTGCAGAAATACCTGGCCAATGGCGATACCACAGGAAGATGGCCGGTAAAGCACGAATACCCTCTTCCAGGGGCTATTTTACCTTTCAACCGCGTAGTGGCCTATTATGGCAACCTTTACTCCAACAGGATGGGTGCCCTGGGCAAATGGCCAAAAAATGAAATGATCCCTAAATTGATGGCTGAGGTTAAGAAATGGAACCAGGCCGATACAGTGATCAAATCAATACCGGCCCTGCACTACATTGCTGTAACGGCACAAGGTGCTCCCGGTAAAGATGGCAAATGGCGCTATCGCATGCCGCTTCACCAGATCGATACCTTGTTGAACTGGGCTAAAGAGATCAATGCTATCGTATTCATAGATATCCAGGTTGGTTTGAGCGATGTTCAAACAGAAGTGCCTGTGTTTGAAAAATACCTTTCCCTGCCCAATGTGCACCTTGGGATTGACCCCGAATTCGCTATGAAGGCAAAAGGCAACAAAAAGCCCGGAAGTGTTATCGGAAGCCTGGATGCAGCCGATATCAATTTCGTTGGTGATTACCTAGCCGGTTTGGTTAAGAAAAACAATCTTCCTCCCAAGATATTCATGGTGCACCGTTTTACACAGGGAATGGTTACCAACGCCAACAAGATCAAAACAAGGCCCGAATTGCAGATCGTTATGGACATGGATGGATGGGGCTATCCTGAAAAGAAAAAAAGCACCTATTATAGCTGGATCGCTCCACAGCCGGTGCAATTCACAGGATTTAAGCTTTTCTACGTGAATGATACTGAGAAGTCAGGTCAAAAGGAAATGATGTCCCAGCAGGAAGTTTTGAACCTGCGACCAAAGCCTATTTACATACAGTACCAATAACCCTGGTACCAATAGATTGAAAAAGCCCCTTTTCTGTAAAGAACAGGGGCTTTTTTTATGCGGGAATGTTATTATCCTTATTGCTGTAAATACCGGTGGATAATGAAAAAGCTAATGATCACCAGAATCAATACCACCAGCACAGTCACCAGTATCCAGGGATCAACCGATAATTCCAGTTTACTACGGCGCTTTTTCTTTTTGATTGTCTTTTGCTTCAGGTCATAATTCAGTTGTTCTAAAAGACCCTTGAGCTTTTTCTTGTCGCTGAAGCCTTCCAGCCCTTCCATGGCGTCAGATTCAAAATCATCATCCAGCAATTGTTTTTCTACCTCGTGTTGTTGCTCCGCAGATAGCTTGCCCTGCAGGTACAACAACAGCGTTTCCTGGTCTATGCCTGGGTTTAAATTGGATAATATGTCTTTTAGGCTTTCGCTCATTTTTGATGCGCTTTCTTTTCCCCGAGATTTCTTTCGAGGATGATCTTCAGGTTGCGCTTGCCGTTTTGTATATAGCTCTTAACCTGTAGCAAATTAAACCCTGTTTTTTCCGTTACCTGCTGGTAACTGTTCTTCTTCAGGTAAAACAAAATTACACATTGTCTCTGCTCTTCACTTAATTCCGCTATGGCATCTTCCAAAAGATCGTAGGTCTGCTCATTTTTGATCAATTCTTCCTTTTCCGGCTCCGTATGCACCAACATTTCCTCTTTCAGTTCTTTCGGACCTTTTATACCATTATTCCTTAATCGCATCAGGCAATGGTTCTTTGCTACCATGTACAGCCATGATTTAAAATAATCAATGCGGTATTTAGATACTTCTGTCAATACTTTCAGAAATATCTGTTGCACGCAATCCTTTGCTTCATTTTCATCTTTCACATACTTCATGCATACACCCAATAGTAAAAGGGTATAGCGTTCCAGTAAACGGCCCACCCATTCCGGATCTTTATCGATATAATAAAGCTCCAGCAATTCCGAATCTGTCATATGGTCGCTGCGCCCGGCTTTCACATCAATTTATATAGTATTCCATATTAGGGTCATTCCAAACTTAACACTTAATGCCTGACCATAGGTTTAAATGTTTCTTACAAAGCCTTCGCATGTTATTAACGAAAAGGACTCTGTAATAAGATGCAAACCCTGCAAATTTGCATAATTAAATATTCATTCTTTTATGCAATTCGCCATTTGCACGGTACCTGCTGCCCCTGTAAGAACTGAACCTGCACACCGGTCTGAAATGAGTAACCAATTGCTGTTTGGTGATACCATGGAAGTGCTGGAAGAAAAAGGGGAGTGGCTGAAAGTAAAGAGTACTTATGATGATTACGAAGGCTGGCTGACCTGGCATTTGGTCAATGAGGTGCCTGGACCTTTGGCAAAGCAAGAAATATATTATTATGCATCTGGATTGATAAATCCCATCACACTGCCGGATTCATTACTCAATGTTCCCATGGGATCGGCATTGGTTGGCTATGATGCAGAAACCCGTTTGTTATGGAATGAAGATTATAAATACCATGGTACTTTCAGAGATATCCGGCAACCATTTAACCAGGACCTGTTGATTCGCTCTGCTCACTCCTGGTTGAACGCACCTTATTTGTGGGGTGGTAAAACACTGATGGGTGTTGATTGTAGTGGATTTGTTCAAACCCTTTTCAAATTGTTGGGCATAAAGCTTTGCAGGGATGCCTACCAGCAGGCGGAGCAAGGGCAACCGGTTACGCTGCAAGAAATACAATTGGGAGATCTTGCTTTCTTTCACAATGAAGCCGGGCGCGTTACGCATGTTGGACTGGTTTGGAATAAACACCAGGTCATTCATGCTTCAGGAAGGGTCAGGATCGATACCTTAAATAAGGAAGGCATTATTAGTAGCACCACTGGCAAAAGAACGCACCAGTTACATTCACTCAGGCGCTTTTTTTAATGAATGCTCAAGAGTCTACGAAAACATAAAAGGGTTGCCGGTAAAAGCAACCCTATTTTCAGTTAGCCTGTATTTTTATTTGTTGAATTTCTTTTTATAGAATTCGATGGCTTCTTCAATGATCTGGTAGGCAATATCCTTGGTTTGGAATTCCTCTATATACACCTGTTTATTCTCCAGTACCTTATACTGTTCGAAATAATTTCTCAACTCATTAATGAAATGCGGTGGCATATCATCAATGGTGGATATATGGTTGACCGATGGATCATTGGTAGCCACGGCAATGATCTTATCATCCTTCTCTCCCGAATCGATCATTTGCATATTGCCAATGACCGTAGCTTCCACCAGGCAAAGCGACTGGATGGATTGTGAACACAATACCAGGATATCAAGCGGGTCGCCGTCATGTCCCAGTGTTTGAGGAATAAAACCATAATTGACAGGGTAATGAAAGGAGGAATAAATAACCCTGTCAAGCCTCAGTAACCCTGTTTCTTTATCTATCTCGTACTTTGTCCGGGAACCTTGCGGTATCTCTATCAATGCATTTACTTTTTCTGGAGGATTTTCTCCGAAATGTGCTCCGTGCCATGGGTGTAAAACTGTTCTTTCCATAATTCATTTCTTGGATTGGTAATAAATAACATCAACATTTTCAAGGGTGATCAATCCTCCTCTTCCACATTGTTCAAACAGCTCGTTAACAATGGGAAGAAAAGCTTCTATTTTATCAGCGTGGTCAATGATCTCAATAACTACAGGCAGGTCCTCTGATAATTCTATCAACCTGGCCCTGTGCAAATGGCTGCTGGCTCCGTAGGACATGATGCCTTTGATGACGGTGCCGCCTGCCAGGCCTTTTTCCCTGGCTTTAAGTAATATGAGCTCGTACAGCAGGTCGTGACCGATCTTGTCAGATTCACCGGCAAATATGCGTAGCAATTTTGATTGTCCCTGCAGGTTCATATTACATCAGTTTGATCAACAGGCTACCCAAATACACGGCAATAATGCCCACTATCACACTGCCAATGCTATACAGGAAAAAGTAAAACTGGTCACCTGTCCTTAATAGGCTGACATTTTCAAAGGCGAAGGTTGAGAACGTAGTAAAGCCACCGCAAAATCCTGTGATCAGCAACAGCCTTGTTTGTTGCGATAGGATGTTTCCTTTTTCACCCAGTGCATAAAGAACGCCTATCAGCAGGCAACCTGTTATATTGATCAGGAAAGTAGCCAGCGGGAAACTATGATCGTAAGATTCATTCACCCATTTTTGGCAAAGGTATCTTCCAATGCTTCCTGAAGCGCCCCCTAATCCCACCAATAAGATATTAATGAGCATGTGCAGATGTATCGGTTTGAGGAAATGAATATTTCAGGTCCACCAGCCAGGAACCATCCATGCGTACTACACGTAGTGAATCCTTTTGTTTTTTAAAAGAGTTGGAATAATTGATGATCGCCACACTGTCATTTACTTCACGCGTATCATAAAGTGTTATGGAAGCTTCCCTGTAACCTCTTTTATCTTCCTTGTTCATATGGGTCTGGTAATTATTCTCATATGCATCAAGCAGCTGGGTATTGGTGCTATCCTGCAGCATGAACCGCCGTGCTTCTCTCCAGTTACCGTCAAGCGCTGATCGAATAAAATTCCTGGCTGCGTCCACATCATTTTCCGAGGTCACTTCCTTTTTCTCTTCCTTGTCATTGGTACAACCGGCAACAGTAAGAAATAAAGCCAGGCAGATCCATGTAAATCCTCTCATGAAGCAAAAATAAGGTAACCCTTTGCAATCGCAGCTATTGGGAAATACACTTGAGGCTCACTTTGGAACCTGGAATTACCTGTAATAAAAAGACTGACCCTGGAAAAGGGGCAGTCTTTTTATTCTTTTATTGAAAGGTTCAGGCATCATTCCTGTCCCATCGCCTTTCTTTTCTTTCCTTCTTTTCTGTTTCTTCTATTTCCGCTTCCCGCTGTCCTTCCTTATCGTAGGCTTTTAATATGGCTTTCACCAGTTTATGCCTTACCACGTCTTCTTCATCCAGTTCTATATAACCTATGCCATCTATGTTGCGCAGTATCCTGCTGGCCTTTGCCAACCCGCTACGCTGGTTACGCGGCAGATCCACCTGGGTAAGGTCACCAGTGATGATCGCCTTCGCATTACCACCAATACGTGTCAGGAACATTTTTATCTGCAGGTCCGTGGCATTCTGCGCTTCATCAAGGATAATGAAGCAATTATCCAGCGTACGTCCACGCATATAGGCAAGAGGTGCGATCTCTATGGTGCGTGTGCTCATATAATAGCCCAGCTTATCAGCAGGTATCATATCATCCAGGGCATCATACAAAGGACGCAAATACGGATCGATCTTTTCCTTCAGGTCGCCCGGTAAAAAACCCAGGCTTTCACCTGCTTCCACCGCCGGTCTTGTCAGGATGATCTTTTTCACTGCTTTATTTTTTAAAGCTCTTACAGCCATGGCTACCGCGGTATAGGTCTTACCGGTACCGGCGGGGCCGATGGCGAAAACAACATCATTCTTTTCAGAGGAAGTTACCAGTCTCTTTTGGTTGGCTGTACGTGCCCTGACTGTTTTTCCATTGGGTCCAAACACCAAAACATCATTGGGGTTTCTCTCCACAAAATGGTCCACGGTTTCGGCATCATCGCCTCCAAGGATCTGTTCAAAATAGTTTTCGCTCATATGGCCGTTTCTTTCAAGGTATTGCACAATGAGATCGATCTTTTCCCTGGCGCCTTCCACCTGTTCAGGTGCTCCGCTCAGCTTCAATTGTGTTCCGCGGGAAAGTATCTTAAGCAGGGGGAATTTCTTCTTCAAAATATCCAGCTTGCCGTTGTTCACTCCAAAAAATTCAATAGGGTTAACGGTCTCCAGGTTGATAATTGTGTCTCTCAAATTCGTTTCAGGTTTTCGTTATTCAAAATTGCCGGTCATGCCCTTGTGATCATTTGCAGTGTCATGGCCTTGCCGGTGTTTACTTCAGGTACAAATGGCTGTTACATAAACAAGATAATTAAAACAATCCGTAATTTTTACGGCTTACTTATACACATATGTGTATTAAAAACTGTGCCTGAATCAACGAAGTAATTTACATCAAAACCGCTCATGCTGAGGTTAAGCAGTAGTTAATACACTGCAGCAGGATGGTTAAATAAATGGATTACTAACCAGCAAGAATGATCATGCTGCAATTGTTCACCTTTCCTGTTTAATTTTAATACAATTGTTTTACAATGATTGATTCCAGGTCTTACTGGGTAGAATTTATCGGCGACCGGTCAGTAAAAGTAGAAGAAGGCCAGACCATATTGGAAGCCTCTCTTGCAGCAGGCATTCCTCATTACCACGCCTGTGGGGGCAATGCCAAATGCTCCACCTGCCGCATATTGGTAATAGAAGGTATTGACCACATCACCCCACAGACTGATGCCGAAAAGGCCCTTCAAAAGATCCTTTACTTTCCTCCAAATGTCCGGTTGGCCTGCCAGAGTTATGTTAATGGTTCTCCCATACATGTTCACCGCATCATCCGCGATGAAACCGACATCCATTTATACATAGATGGGGATACACAATCTGATCTTCAAAATATTGGTGAAGAAAAAGAGCTGGCATTACTGTTCCTTGATATAAAGAATTTTACGCCCTTCATAGAAAATTACCTTGCTTTTGATGTGATCCATGTCATGCGCCGTTTGTTTGGATTGTTCCGGAAATGTATTGAGATGCACGCTGGCCAGATCATTGAAACCGCGGGCGATGGGCTCTATGCTGTTTTTGGTTTTAAGGAAGATATAACCACTTCGGTTAACAATGCTTCAAAAGCAGGCCTTTCTATTTTAGAGGAGCTGGATAAATTCAATGAGCAATACCTGGAAAAGTATTTCAATCATTTTTTCCAGGTGGGCATTGGCCTTCATGCCGGCAATGTCATTGTAGGAAATGTGGGCATAGGCGTCAATAATAACCTTACGGTCATGGGGCTACCCGTTAACGTGGCGTCAAGGCTGCAGGCTGCTACCAGGGAATTGAACAACAGCTTCGTTGTATCAAAAGATGTGTATGACCTGCTGGAAAACCCTCCCGCTTCAGATGCCATCAACCTTGACCTGAAGGGTATAAAATATCATTTGCCTGTTTACCTGGTAGGCCGTCCCTTCCAGTGATCATTTGCTAAACCTTCTTCAGCATCCTAATAAAACCTTCATGCATGTAGCGAATTACCCTTACCTCGTTAACTAAGCAACTAATCACCCCGGCCTCCTCATTCCATTGAACCTGTAATCCTTTTAGATGAACTGTGATAATTGGTACGGCTATGTCTTCCTATTCCACTCTGCCTATCATCATTCATCGTTACTTGTTCATCTGTTCCATATTCGACATTCCTGGCTTCTCCCTACCAGCCCCCTATCTAGGGTATAGCTACGGTATAGCTGCGGTATGGATACTCCGTGTTCGCCCGGGGTATCTATACTTCAGCCAGGGAGTAGATAGGGCGCAGCTATACTTCAGCCATAAGATAGGCTTGGGGGTTAATGCGCTTAAGCATGCCTGTGGATAAATATTTCCTGGAAACAAGCACCCGAAATACTAAATAATTTAGTATTTTGAGTGCTCAAATCCTAAAAACAATATCCTATGCCAAAACAAGTAGGCTACATCAAGGGCATTGGCACCATTGATGGCAATATCAATTTTTATCTCTCCGGAGGGGAGTACAGGGTCCGCACCAAACCGGGTGTGGATACTAAGCGTTTTTTTAAGGATGCTGCCTTTGAAGGAAGCAGGCGGACTTCCTCACATTTTGGAAGGTCAAGCACACTCGCCTCGCTGATGTACCGGCATGTGTATACTCACCGGAGGAGTAATATCTTATATAACCAATGTAAAAGGAAGGCCATAGCCTTAAAGAACCAGGGGATGGAAGATGAACAGGTGTTAAGGGCCTTGTATGAGCTATTGGCTTCCCTGCATTGTTTAGCCCTGGAGGCAGAAGACATGGAGCTATACCTTCCTTTAATGATCAGGGAGGCAGACAAGCGTAAAGCACAGAAAAAGGAAAAAAAGCCAAAGCCGGAGAAGGAAAACTTCCTGGTGGTCATTGAAGCAAAGCCCAATGAGGAAGATGAAGAGCATTTCATGAATTATATGGATGATTATAACTGGAAGGCAGTTTTTCATGGAGAGTTTGCAAAGGATTACAAGATCCCAATCTGCTTTACAGGCCACCTGGTAGATAAGGTTAGGAAACTAGGTCTGCAAACCCTGCTTACCAAACCAAAGCCAAAGATCATTGATGAATGGGTGAGGATGGAATAAGGCTTATTGGGCCATAATAGTATCAAAACGACCCTACGCTATCTGCATACCTGCAATAAAATATATTAAAAATTGTCAGTCGTCTGGATGATCTAAAGCTACTGTAAGTTGTATTTGCGCTATAAAGGATAATCCGCGTTTATTATTCTATCTGCTTCATTTACAAGAGATATCTCATATTGTCGTGGTTAAAAGAACAGCGTATATTAGCACAAATACTAACTGTTAGCTGTAATTATATTTGGACACAATAATCTATGCCGTTTACCTTTTCTCATCCAGCCATAATACTTCCGTTGACAACAACTAAACGGCTTCGGCTTTCAGCGACAGGACTTATTGTTGGTAGCATGACACCTGACTTCGAATATTTCATTCGTATGAAAGTTCAAAGTGATTACAGCCACACATTAGCCGGAGTCTTTTGGTTTGACCTTCCATTAGGACTTATTCTATGTTTTATTTATCACGGTATTGTTCGGAACTGCTTTATTGACAATGCTCCCGCTTTCATTCAAAAGCGGCTCGACAAATTCAAGTCATTTAACTGGATAAAATATTTTTCATTAAACTGGTTTATCGTCTGTATTTCTGTTATAATCGGAGCATTTTCTCACTTGCTTTGGGACAGTTTTACTCATGAAACAGGCTATTTTGTTGAAAGAAGTTCTCTATTAAAAGAATCAGTGCATTTGAATGGCTTGGCAGTACCAATTTATAAAGTCATTCAACATCTAAGCAGCTTAATTGGTGGACTTATCACAGTAACCGCTTTTTTGACAATTGAAAGGACTACAACTATGACAAGTGACAACATTTCTAAATATTGGCTCTCCATTGTTCTAATAATGTTGGCTATTGTGCTACTTAGACTTTTCTTCGGGTTACAATTAAACCAATATGGAAATCTTATAGTGACAATAATTTCAGCCGGACTTGCTGCACTAATATTGACACCTTTAATTCTGAAAAGAGAGAATAAATACAGCTAACATTCGGTTTTGCGTTATGGCGGCTTGACGAATAAATGCTGAACAATCGTTTTTCAATTTATCTTTTGTTCTATATTCGGCTGACGTAACGCTGTTGCTGCCACAAACGCAAAGCCGGCACTCGTTAGGCGCAATTCAATTTAGACAGACTTTATACTCCAATGAAATCCTTTTTGAAGTTTCCTTTAATCTTGCTCACAGCGCTGTTAGTGTTAGCTTATACAATAGGGATTTCAGAAAAAATCCAAAAGCCAAACTTTAAAAACTTACGATGGTCAAATTATATCTGGTTTGGGTTTGTGCTTCTTCTAATTATCTATCTAAACGTAAAGTGGTTTTTATTAGATCGTAGAAAAGAAAATAGAGAAAGTAATACTTCGACGAGCCATGCTCAATTAAGCCCAAAAAAGCAGACAATCAAACAATATGACGTCTTTTTACTTGCAAAGGATTTAAATCCTGTAATAACAAAAGGCATGCAAGGTGTTATCTTGGAAATGTGGGATGACAATAGTTTCGAAATTGAATTTGTAAAAGAGGATGGTACTAATCATGAGTATAATGGTGAAGCTATGTTTACAGTCGATAAGTCCTTCATAGGTGAAATAATCTGGACAACTTCCAAGTAAAATGTCACAAAACTTCGCCTAACAAGGTTTGCTGCAATAGGTGCTGAAGAATATGTATTCAACTCATTATCTTTATTGAGCAACGGAATGAAAGTGAAGCTGCGGTATTTCAAATGCACCTACTGACAGCAATATCTTCCCCGTTAGCGGTCAGCTTAGATCTCAACCATTCCTGCGACAATGAATATTTATTACACCGCACGTGAACCATACGGCAAAGGCTATGATTCTGATGTCATGGCTTGGAAAGATTACACCGAATGGAGTAAGTTGTTTCATTTAACGGAACTTGTTTCAGTTGACCTCTCGCTCAACGAAGAACTATTTGAGCCAGACAGAGACAATGAGGAAGATTGGAATTATATTGTTCACGACGGGTATTATGAAACAGGCTTCTATCGTTCTTTGGATTACGTCTTGCGGAAAATGAATCCCAAAGAACGATTCAACCTTTTGGCAGTTGCTATCAATCCATCAGAGGACTGCAAATCCGTTACTCTTAATGATTTTGAGTTTTTGGGATATGACCTCTTAGACCAGGAATACACCCACAGTGCTCTGTCTAACTGCGGCGGGTTTGACGAAACGTTCTTGCCTTCTGACTTGAACCAATTCGGCTTGATAAGTGATTTTGAAAAGGCGTACGATGTCCAAAGACGACTGTTGGAGAACAACCCCGATGAGCACCATGCTGACACAAACGTTATAGCCATCTGGCGGCACAAAACTCTTGGCAGACAAAAAGCCGAACCGCTAACAGGGTTTTAAAAAAGTCGGGCTGAATATCTATCTTTCGACAATAAACTATAATGGACTATAGGAAGTAAGTGAGACAACAGTATTCCAAATGCCCGTCCTTCTTAAAGCCCAAAAACGTTATAGGCAACTTTAACAACCTTCATAAATGTTTCTCTTTTTCTTTTTTATTTGTTTCGCAGCAGTTCTTGGTGCAGTATTGACATTGGTTGGTCTTTTCAGTAAGAAGAATAGACGACTGATACGAATAGGTCTGCTTACTATCGGTTTTCCATTTGTTATAATGATCATAATTACCGTCTTTGGATATGTGGGTGATTTGTTTAAGCATGACCCTTCATCGGAAGAATTTTTCGGAGAATATGAGATCGTTGACGCGAGTAATTTGAATATTGACAAGAGTTCATATGACCAATATAAACTGATACTAAACAGTGACAGTACGTTTAAATTGACAAAGACTCCATATATAGACCTTTGTGAAAGCGGCACATACGAAGTAGACTATGCGAATGATTATAATGAGATTGCCTTTAAATGTGGCGGATATTATATGGCGCACATCGATAAAGGGTTTAAAGATCATAGAATCGAGTTTGTTATTGGCGATCCTGATAGCAGAGAAAGCATCTATTTTGGAAAGAAAAAGATGAACCGTAAATAGGTATGCCTATAACATCGGCTTTTCAATATGGTGGCTGATGAATAAGTGCTGAGCGATTGTACTACTATTGAACTTTAGTAATTAATTTAAACTGACGAAACACGGAATGCCACCACATCGCAAAGCCGTGAAACGTTAGTGGCAATTTATGGGGACAACATTCAATGACATAACCTTATACGCTCCGACACCGTATAAAAATGACAGTCCTGAATATTGGGAGGATACTTCACTCATTAATTTTGTCTGTGACCTCTATGTTCAAAAGATGTATGGATATAAGCCTCCGCAAGCAACACGAGTAACATTACAACCAGCATTCTATAATGTTTGGAAAAGAACATGGAAAAACGGTTCTCTTTTTTCGATTGCGCCTCTTTTTGAACGCGAGAAATATGAGGCAATGAACAAGCGAAAAAAATATCATTACATCCTTGACATCGTTCACAGTAGTATGCTCCAGTTAAGTGAAGAATATAAATGGGACAAAGAAGTTTTTGAAAGGGCATACAGCGAGATTATCGATTGTGATTTTTCTTTCGTCATTGACTATTCTACTAAGACAGCAAAGGATAAAAAGAAACAAGGCAAACTGGTAATTGAAAAGACAGAAAGAACAACGACAATGTCGGTTGTCATTCACACAGACCACCAATCAATAAAGCGAAAGCTATTCGAAAAACAGAACTGGTTTTGGTACGATAGTGCCTATCAAGTTGCAAAGCAAAATAAGTGGCTCGATAATAACAGATTTGGTGTTCAAATGAAAGACTTAAATTTTTCCGTTTGGTACTCATTAAACGATGATAAAGTGCTATTTGAGGTTAATGGAGAGGTTAAAGAAGAATACGATCTAAAAAGAATGTTCTCGCTATAAAAACTGCCAGTAACAGTATGTTTATGAAATTGTGACTGGAGGTTAAGCATTCTACTTTAAATCATTATTTTGCTTATGTGGTTAATTGAAGCTGCCGTTTTTCAAATACTACAACTTCATAAACACTTTAACGTTAGTGGAAATTTTGCAATTAGCATTTAGGTAATAAACCAAAGATCATTTACTTGAAATCTCGTATTTTGTAAATAACATTGTTACTCCAGCTAGGAACATAGAGCAAGCACCTAATAAAATAATATCTATTGTCTCGCCTGCGAAAAAATGTTTATTTATATATCCCAATAAAAATGCGGCTGTTATTTGTGGAATCACTATAGAAAAATTGAATATGGTAAAATAGGTAGCCATTTCCCTTTCCGGAGCTTTATCGCCAACTATACTATATGGTACATTGGAGATACTACTCCAAGCAATTCCAATAAAAGCAAAAGCTATAAGTAAAAGATATTGGTTTTTGATAAACCCAACCAGACCTAATCCAATACTGCCAATCAGCAAAGCAATAGAATGCAATCGTTCTTTAGTAGTGTACTTCAATAGTTTTGGAATAAAAAAAGCTAATAAAGCCGCTAGCGTTGCATAGAAAGCAAAACATATTCCTACCCAGGTTACCCCATTTTCAAAAGCAGGGCTTTCCGAGTCTGTGCTATGAAATATATAACGAGTAATTACAGGAGTCGAGTAGATCCATAGAGAAAATAAAGCCAGCCAGGTAAAGAACTGTACTACAAATAAAGGGAGTAAAGACTTTATTATGCGAATCATGATACTAATGTAGTTACCTTTTATCCTGTAAACTTTACAGCAGAAAGAAATAAATAAAAACTTCCGCTAACAAAAGTATCCTATGTAAAGAGATAGCTGGTTGTTCTCATAAAGTTACGTTGACTTTCAAGGGTTTTCCAAATATTCTGGTGTTGCTGGCTTTCGTTGCTGC